>NZ_JADBVE010000136.1:0-14565 GCF_020245285.1 Microcystis sp. M31BS1 | reverse complement strand
TTGTTTTTAGTTATTTACTTTTGGTTATCTGATTAAATATTTCACTGCCTAATACTTGAAGAGAGGTTTTAGAAATTTCAAGCATAATATCAAACATTTTTTTGATAAGTAGGGAGGCACAATTATTTGTAGGATGGGTTAGCGGTAACGTAACATGATCGGGGGTTGGGTTTCATGCTTCTAACTTCACAGTTTCCATCAATGTGCATGGTGCGTTCCCCAAAAGCAATCGCTGGAGTAGCAGGACTTGCATTAGGGAACGCACCCTACGGCCAACTGGAGTATGTGTGATTATAACATCATTTATATTATAACTACTTTGCCATTGAAACGAAAAACCGAACATATAATAATTGCGTCGTTTTTATCTGCCTTGATGTCACATATAATTAACTCGTAGCTTTGATCTTGAAGCTTATAGACTGTAACTGTTGGATTGACCTTTTTATGCTTCTTCCTATGAATCACCAGATTGAAATTTCCTTCTCCCTCTTCCCATGATCTGTCATTGAAAACAAACTCATATGGTGAAGCATCCTTATATTGGGCGTATGCACCTATCAAAGCAATCACAGTCGAAAAGATAGCAAGCCAAGTAGTACCATATAAAGATGCAACAAAACTAAGGACAATGCCAGCTACTGTGATGAGAAATGATTTCATAATTGATACGACAATAGTGTATTTATCGATTTCTGTCTAACGGTCTATTTATACGGCTCTTAGTTTAGTGTAGGACTAATTTCTTGAATCCACCCGACAATTACCTAATTTTCGGGGAAAAAGTGCCTAAATTTTGCCACCGGCTGGCACTTTTTGAGGACAAAAAGCCTAAAAGTTTTATCCCACAAAGTTTTTAGCTCTATTCAGCCAACCCGATTTATTGGTGTACTTGCAAATGAAGGACATAATGACCTAAAATCAGGTTATCTGACCATAATTCGTACTCTAGACGCAAATATTCGGGGAAATTATTCCCCTCTAATTTGAGACTACGGGTATAGTTGCGGAGGCGAAAAGCGTAACCCGGTTGAGGACTTTCGGCATTTAACCAGTAGCGACTGACACCAAAAACCCCTTGCTCCCAAAAATGACGATAGGCGAATTTTCCCTGGCCCTGCATGGTCATAATTACCCGATTGGCCGAAATTTCTAGCCAAATTAATTTATTTTGATTATTTTCGGGTTTAAGTGTCTCTATTTCTGCGAGAGCCACTGGGGGTTGATTGAGGAGAAGATGAAACCGGTGGCGATCCTTTTGGTAGAGGGTAGCGGCAGTGTCTAAAGTGGAGAGGATGGGTAGATCTGTCGAGAGCAGACAGAAGGAAACGGGACGGCGGTGATGGGCAAGCATAGACTAGACTTAATGGTGTCCTTATCTCCACAATAGTGGATTCTCCGCCCACCGCTACCTGCACCGGAAAATTTTTTTGAGAAAAAATCCAGAAAGCACTTGCATTATTGAGGGACTTATGATTATAATTATTAATTGTGAGTAACGTTCCTCGGTAGCTCAGTGGTAGAGCGGTCGGCTGTTAACCGATTGGTCGTAGGTTCGAATCCCACCCGGGGAGTTAAGCGAAAATAGAGGCGGCAATAGTTTCTTATTGCCGCTTTTTGCTCTTGCTAGAGAATTTCGTTGATCGCATTTTCTGGACCGACGAGAGAAATGTAGGGATTTTGAAAATATTTGCTGGCTACCGATCGCGCTTGTTCGGCAGTAATCTGATTAATAGAATCCAGGAAAGTGCGATCGAATTCAATCCCCAAACCTAAGCTTTCGTACCAACCGTATAATTGAGCGATTTCGGCGTTAGTTTGTTTACCGAGAGCATATTGACCCAATAACTTATTTTTAGCTGACTGTAACTCCTCCTCACTCAAAGTTACTTTATATAACCTTTCTGCTTCCTGACGCAATCCCGACACTGCGATCGCTGTGTTTTGGGGTGCAGTTCCCATATAAATGACAAATTGGGAAGAATCGAGACGGGTGGGATAAAAAGCAGAAACATCGTAGGCTAATCCCCGTTTTTCTCGCAATTCCACGAATAAACGACTAGATAACCCATTCCCCAGATAGGTACTCAATAATTTTAAAACGGGATAATCATCCTCTTGTACAGAAGACCCGGGGTATCCTAACATAACGATCGCCTGTTGACTAGCTTGGACGGTAGTTAAACAGGTGGGCTGAAAATCAAAAGCGGCCGGAGGTAAACTAGATAAAGGAAGATCGGGAATTGACCAACTGCCAAAAATTTCCGTCACTGCTTTTACTGCTTGCTCTAGGGTAATACGGCCAGAAAGACTAATCACCAGGTTATCCGGACGGAAAAAGCGACTATGATAGGCCAGCAGGTCATCCCGTTGCAATTGCGAAACCGTTGCCTCCGTACCCAATAAAGACATACCATAGGGATGATCTGGGTACATAGCGGCGCGTAATTGATTAAAAGCTACATTAAAAGGCTGTTCCAATTGAGAGCGAATACTTTGACGGGTGAGATTTTTCTCTAATTCGATTTCTGGGGGTGGAAAACTGGGAAAACGAATAATTTCCGCCGCTAGACGCAATATATCTAGAAAATCCTTGGTAACGGTCTTTAAACTAACCACAAAATAATCGGTCCCCGTGTCCGCACTTAAACCGGCCCCCGTGGACTCAACCCGATCAGCAATTTCTAGGGAAGATAACTTTTCTGTACCTTTGGTGAGCAGCACAGCTAAAAGACGAAATAAACCTGCCTTTTCGGTTTTTTCCCAACGAGTACCCGCATTTTTAAGAAAAATCCTCCCTGCAACCAACTCCACGGCCGTATTTTCCACCACTAAAAGGGTGATGCCATTTTCTAAGGTTAAGCGGTGAATGGGGGAAGCGGACATCGTTTATTCACAGGGTTGCATTATTGTAATAGCATATCGCTCCGGGGAGAGATACTGACGAGCCAGACGTTGTAGATCTGATGGTTGCAAACTTTGGATAACTTGGGGATAGATCGTTGCTAGGTCGGCAGCTCTCAGGGTTTGATAATATCCATAAAGTCCGGCTAATTGGCCCGGGGTTTCTGTGGAGAAAATATAATCGTTAGCTAATAACTGTTGAGTGCGGTGTAATTCTGCGGGGGTGACGGGATGATCGTGCAGATGTTGGATATGTTCACAGATAATAGCTTCAATTGCCCCGATTTGTGAGCTAGATAGCCAAGCGCCGATGGTAAAGAGACTGGAATCTCGTTGCAGGGAAAAATTACTGTTAATATCGAGGACGATTTGCGCTTCTTCCCGCAGCTGTCGCACTAACCGCGAACAGCGTCCCCCAGCAAGAATTACCGAAAGCAAGTCTAATCCAAAGGCATCTTCTAGGCGATCGCATCCCGGTCCAGTCCATCCCATCAAGAGACGAGAATGTTCTAGGTGGGGTAAATATACTTGGGAACGACGAATTTCGATCAGGGGGGGTTCGGCAGCCACTAGATTCGCAGGAGATTCTGAGGGGACGGGAAATTCCCGAAAAGATTGCCGGATAATTTCTAAAGCTGGTTGGGGTTCAATTCCCCCGATAATCGCCACACACATATTTTCTGGTTGATAATAGGTGCGATGGAAACAGCGCATTTGATTGGGGGTTAATTGCTCTAAACGGGGTTGATCGCCTAAAATAGAGCGTCCGTAGGGATGGTTTTGATAGATACTTCCGCAGAGGGTTTGGTAGGCAA
Source organism: Microcystis sp. M31BS1 (assembly GCF_020245285.1). Classification (NCBI taxonomy): domain Bacteria; kingdom Bacillati; phylum Cyanobacteriota; class Cyanophyceae; order Chroococcales; family Microcystaceae; genus Microcystis; species Microcystis sp. M31BS1. Next base: position 10,846 of record NZ_JADBVE010000136.1, on the reverse strand, counting down.
TCCAATCGGGATCATCATAACAGGCCCGCAATTCTTCTAAGACTACATCTTTTTCCCGATAGAATTCCTCATCGTCAATCTCAGCATGGAGGAGAATTTCGGCCAGATGGGGTAGGGTATGTTCAATTTGATCCACACTGGTGGTGAGATAGAAGTGCGCGTAATCGTGACTGGTGGCAGCGTTGGTCATTCCGCCACAATTTTCGATTAAATAGTCAAAGAGTCCGGGGGGAAGTTTTTTTGTCCCCTTAAAGATCATGTGTTCGAGAAAATGGGCCATACCTAACCATGGGTCGGGTTCAGCGATCGCACCTGCTTTCACCCACACATCCACCACCACCACAGGAGTCACGGGTAAATACTGATGAATTACGGTTAAGCCGTGATCTAATTGCCATACCTGAGCGGGAAAAGAACTTGTTTGACACTGCGCTATCGACTTGATCAATGTCCGTTAACCAGATTTTTTGTTAAATTCTATACATATGTTATCTTATCTCTTGCCTGCTCAACCATTAAAAAACTTTTGTCATGATTTCTAGACAATTCTCCCAAATATCAGCCTTATCGGTGATCAGTGATCATTTATCAGATGTGATACTAAATCCGTTGAGTATAGGCTACATATCAAGACAGGCAAAAGGCACTCATGCAAAAGGGAGAATAAATAATCAGTCTTTAATAACCGGATTTAGTGTGATACCAAATCCGTTTTTAATAGTGTGATTGACTCTCAAGTTATGAATTGTTTCTCCCCACACCCCACTCCCCTATACTTTTTAAACAGGATTTAGTATGAGTTTTCGGTTCACTGATTACTGTTTACTGTTTACTGATAACTGAAAAACCTCCTATGACAGAAAATAGAGATAACTTCAACGAAACTTATAATGCACTAATTGAGCGCATTGTCAATCTAACTTTGGAAGGAAAAATTAGGGCTAAATCACAGGTTTATAACCTTTTGTCCGAGGGAGTAAAAAATGGCACAGGAGAAATTTTTGAGCGTTGTTTAACCGAACAAATCATCGTTACTCGCTCACAGTTAGAAACAAAAATTAAAGCGACTAGGGTTTTGCGGGCCCTGGAAACGATCGAAAGTGAATGGGAAAAATATCAAAAAACCAATCAGCAAAATTCTCTGACTGCAGCGGCGATCGATAATCTGGTGAAAATCGATCGAGAGGATCGTTTACTGACTTTAGTAAATTTAATCGATCCCAATCAAAATAATGCTTTAACCCTAGAACAATTACAACAGTTAGCCAAGCATTTACAGACAGTTTCTCAGCAGCGGGGAGAAGCGGATTTATGGCAAATTGCCACGGGGATTAATCTGGGGTTAAATACTTGGTCAAATTTATCGAGTTATCTCACCAGTTGGCTCTACGAACAAAATCGCCATCTTGGCTTTACTAATGATAATGAGCGAGTGACACCCTGGCAAATTTGGGCAAGTAAAGTTAATCCCTCTTGGTTAAAACGAGTCTTAGAAAGTTTAGCTAATCAACAAGCTTTTGATTCTCTTACTCAGGATTTAACTTTAACCGATTGGGTAGAAAATGCTATTGTTTTTCAATATATCCAAAGGGGACTAATTAACTTTTTTGATCAGCGTATCTATAGCGAAAAACTGGGAGCTAAATTATCCATTTCTACCTTTCTCACCTTTGCTTTAATTTGGTCACTGTTAACCAATAGTTTCGAGCAAGTTAGTAAAAATTCCCTCTATAGTCGCGGCTGTTTTCAGATGGCTTTACAAATTCTGAGAACCTTTGCTCAACGGGATTATTTTCCTTTATACGGAGGAATTTTTGCCTCCTTTTCTGGCAGTTATCTCAAGGAAGCATTAGATTATTTATCAATTCCTCTGCGTTATGTGGAAGGTACGGGAGAAAAGGCGAGAATTTTAACTTTAATTGCCTATTCTAATCGCATTCGTGGCGACTATCCACAGGCCAAAGAATGTCATGAACAAGCTTTAGAAATTGCTCGTCAACAGCAGGATTATGCTTGTGAAATAGCTAATTTAAACCATTTATCTCGTCTCAATGCTATCCAGAAAAACTATACAGAAGCGATTAATTTAAGTCAGAGAGCTTTAATTTTAAGTCGTCAACAGGGTAATAGTTTAGGACAGGCTAACGCTTTAGCTAATTTGGGTTATAGTCAGGTACAGGAAGCGCAACAGTTAGAGAGATATGATCCCGAAATTTATCAAACTTCGATCGAGTATTTACAGCAGGGATTAAAGTTAGCAGAAAGTCTCCAAGATTGGCAGAGTAAATCCCTTTGTTGTAGCAGTTTAGGTTTAGCATATATTATCCTCGAAAGAACCCAAGATGCGATTAATATTCTCCTACAAGGATTGGAATCGGCCAAATACTACGGAGATGTATATCTGCAAGGTTTATTACTAACTTATTTAGGGGAAGCTTACTATCAAGACAAAAATTTTGAACAGGCAATTTATATGGGTTCTCTAGGAATGTACTGGCTACACGAAATCGGTGCAGTGGAATGGCGACAAGCTGCTAGTCTATTAACGGTTATTCGCGGCAAAAATATCGCAGCTTTTGAGCAGACTTTCAGTCAGGAACGTTCCTCCCTGATTAAATCTATTGGACTGGAAGGCTACCAATATATCTCAGAAATCCTCAGCAAATATCAACAGGGTAATTAGTGAATACAAAGCATAACCTATTAATTAATCTCTCGGTACTTTTTCCCCAACCCACGGGAATCAGTACCTACATTCTTAACCTCTTACCCTACCTGAAACATTTAGAACCAACCCTACTAACAGCTAATAGTTATCCCGACTTTAACTGTTATTCTATCCCCAAAGGTATCGGCCCTGATCGAGGAGCGAAAGGTCATTTAAAACGCTTACTCTGGACTCAGTGGCAGTTACCGTCAATTTACCGACAATTAAAGGCGAATTTACTCTTTTCTCCCCTTCCGGAAGCGCCGATAAATTCTCCCTGTCGCTTTGTCGTCATGGTCCACGATTTAATTCCCCTGCGGTTTCCCAGTTTTACTTCCCCCTTAACCCAATATTTCCGTTATTATGTGCCGCAGGTATTAGAACAGGCAAAACATATTATCTGTAACTCTCAGGCAACGGCCAAAGATATCACTGAATATTATCAAATTCCCGCCGATAAAATTACTTCTATTCCCCTAGCCTACGATCATCATCACTTTCGTCCTATGGAAGATAATAAGCCAGAACAGCCCTATTTTCTCTATCTCGGTCGTCCCAATCCCTATAAAAATTTACCGCGTTTAATCGCCGCTTTTGCCCAACTGCCCCCAGATTTAACCGATTATCATCTTTGGATTGCCGGCAGCTTTGATCGCCGTTATACCCCCAATTTACAACAACAAGCGCGAGAATTAGCAGTTAGCGATCGCATTAAATTTCTCGACTATATCCCCTACGATCACCTACCCAAAGTTATCAGTCAAGCCACTGCTTTAGTCTTCCCCAGTCTCTGGGAAGGCTTCGGATTGCCCGTTTTAGAGGCTATGGCCTGCGGTACACCCGTCATTACCTCAAATTTGTCATCTTTGCCCGAAGTCACGGCAACAGCGGCAATTTTAATCGATCCCTATCGAGTCGAGTCCCTGGCCGATGCCCTGAAAATTATCGCTCAAGATCGACAATTACAGTCAAAATTAAGTCATCTAGGCAAAAAACGAGCCAATGAGTTTAGTTGGCAAAAAACTGGTCTAGCTACAGCCGCAATCTTAAATCAATATCTAGGGTATGCTTAACTGACAGGGTTTCCCGTCCAGATGAAGTATAACCTGATCGGTCATCCTCGGAAAAAGAAAAATAACTTGACAGATCGGCAGCATTTGCTGTAGGATGGATGATCGTGACCTCAATTGGAGAGATGGCCGAGCGGTTGAAGGCGCAGCACTGGAAATGCTGTTTAGGGGTAACTTTAACGAGGGTTCGAATCCCTCTCTCTCCGTTCCCAAAGCACCTCATGTCTATGAGGTGCTTTTGATAGCAGTTAGAGTATAGGAGTCAGGATTCTGAATTCAGGAGATTACTCTTATCGATTATCTTCTCCCTTACTCCCCACTTCATAATTCATAATTGATAATTCATAATTCCGGCTCCCCACTTCATAATTCATAATTTATAATTCATAATTCCGGCTCCCCACTTCATAATTCATAATTGGTAATTCCCGCTTCCCACTTCATAATTGATAATTTATAATTGATAATTCCCGCTCCCCACTTCATAATTGATAATTTATAATTGATAATTCCCAGTCTCTTATACTTTTCAAACAGGATTTAGTCTAATTCCTCGTGGGTAAACCATCTTTACACTTAGCTAACCACTCCAATAAACTATCTAACTGCTGTTGCGGTTTTACCGCTCCTAAACCCCTAACTGTCACCTGTTTGGGACCATAAACAAAGCGTGATTGTATATGTTGGGGTAGGTGTTCTTGTAATAATTTCCACGCTGGTTCTTCCATGGGAGTTTCTAGGATAATATGCTGTTTTCCGTCGGGTTTAATGCGCGAAAACCCGAGGGATTTAGCCAGATGTTTTAACTCGATTACCTTAAATAATTGTGCCACTGGGGAAGGAATTGCTCCGTATCTATCCACTAAATCGGCGGCAATTTGTCCTAAAGTTTTCTGAGAATTGGCAGTAGCAATCGCCCGATAAACATCCATTTTCTGCTCCAGATCGGATATATAATCATTAGGAATAAATGCCGTCAATTTCAGATCGATTTGGGTATCCTCCACTTGAGGAATTTCTTGACCTTGAATTTCCCGCAAAGCTTCCTGTAACATTTCCATATATAGATCAAAACCAATCGCTTCCATTTGTCCCGATTGTTCCGCACCCAATAAGTTACCCGCACCGCGAATTTCCAGATCCCTAGTCGCTAATTGATACCCCGATCCTAACTGGGTAAATTCTTGAATTGCCTTTAATCTTTCCCGAGCAGTTTCTGTTAGTTCTCCCTTAGCTGGATAAAGTAACCAAGCGTGCGCTTGTACTCCCGATCGCCCCACCCGTCCCCGTAGTTGATAGAGTTGCGCTAAACCGAATTTTTGGGCATCTTCAATGATAATTGTGTTAACTCTGGGAATATCTAACCCCGACTCCACAATAGTCGTACAAACTAAGATATCCGCTTCCCCATTATTAAAAGCTAACATGGTGGTCTCTAATTCGGCCTCATCCATACGACCATGCCCAATGGCAATTCTAGCACCAGGAATCATCCCTTGAATTACTGCCGCTTTTTCTTCAATTCCCTCGATTCTGGGTACTACATAAAAAATCTGTCCCCCCCGATCCAATTCATTACGAATTGCCGTTCTAATCACATCAGAATTATAACTAGAAAGGTGGGTTTGGATGGGACGACGAGAGGGGGGAGGTGTGTTAATTAAACTCATTTCTCGCACCCCAGAAAGGGACATATAAAGAGTCCGGGGAATCGGTGTCGCACTCAAGGTTAACACATCAATATTACTTTTAAAAGCCTTAATTTTTTCTTTTTGATTGACCCCAAAACGCTGTTCTTCATCAATTACCAATAATCCTAAATCTTTAAACTCCACCGCTTTACTCAATAACAACTGCGTCCCCACCACTATATCCAATTCCCCCGTTTTCAAGCGCTGGACGATATCTTTTTTCTCGGAATTGGTGCGAAAACGATTTAATAAACCCACATTAATGGGATAGGGAGCAAAACGTTCCTTCAGGGTGTGATAATGTTGTTGGGTTAAAATCGTTGTTGGTGCTAATAAAGCCACCTGTTTATGACCCGTGGTGACAGCTTTAAAAATAGCACGAATCGCCACTTCTGTCTTACCAAAACCCACATCCCCACAGACTAATCGATCCATCGGGCGATCGCTTTCTAAATCCCGTTTCACATCCTGTATCGCTTTCAGTTGATCAGCAGTGGGTTGGTAGGGAAAAGAATCCTCTAACTCCCGCTGCCAGGGATTATCCATCGGATAGGCAAAACCCGATTTTTGGGCGCGTTGGGCGTAAATATTGATTAAATCAACTGCTAACTTCTTAATCGACTTCCTGACGCGAGCTTTCGTCGCTTCCCACGCTTTGCCAGAGATTTTATGTAATTCTGGCTCTTGATTACCTGTATGACGATAACGGGAGAGATTATCAACAGAATCGGCAGGAACCCGCAATAATCCATCGGCATACTTAATAACTAGATAATCTCGACCTTGCACTATTCCGCTAATTGTGCTTTCCTGCTTTTCTAGTTTGATAAACTGTCCGATGCCATGGTGTTTATGTACTACAAAATCGAGGGGACGGAGTTTATTCACATCCACCTGTACCGAGGCTGCTTGCCGACGTTTGCGGACGTACCCGGCAGTATTTAAAAGATGTTGTCCGAAGAACTCTCGATCGCTAACGACGACTATACGATAGGTGGGGAGGATAAAACCTTCTAATTCAGCTAATCCTGAGTATTTTAGGGCTGTAGCAGTGTTTTGAATTATTAACCGCTCGATCGCCCCAAAATCGAGGGGATTGGGGATAAATTGGGCCGGACAGTCGTGTTCCTGTAATAACGAGACTGTGCGGGAGGGTTGGGCAGATATTAACCATGTAGCGTACTTATTTAGTTTAATACCGCTATAAATCTCTCTTTTTCCCCGTAAAATTTCCGCTAGTTTGGCGAATTGCCCCGGATTGGTGGGAATCGGACGACTGGAGAGATTAAGGCTATTTTCGGAGAGGTGATCGTCTATTTCTGAGAGGTAGAGATGGGGAAATTTGGCCGATATTTCCAAAGATTCGCCAAAAGAACGGTGAATTTGCGGTAAAGCTGGTTCTATCTCTTGCCAGCGTTCCCCAATATATTCTATCCAGCGATCGCTTCTAGCTTGACAGCTTTCCAGTTCATCAAAAGCAATCAGGGTATTTTCGGGGAGATAATCCAATAAAGAGGCAGGTTGAGGGAAGGACAAGCCTAAAAATCGCTCAATTCCCTCTGGATAAATGCCATTAGCCAATTTTTCTCGATCTTCAGCCTCCAAATAATCGGCCACTGTGGGGGGGAGAGAAGGGGCAATCATCGCCGCGAAGCTAGTGGGAGTAAGAAGCAGATTGGGGATAGAATCTAGAGATCTTTGGGTTGCAGGGTCAAATTCTCGCAATTTTTCCAATTCATCGCCGAAAAATTCTAACCTGACCGGTAATTCGGCCGAAACTGGGAAAATATCAACGATATCGCCGCGACGACTCCATTGTCCTTCGGTTTCTACCAGTGAAACCCGTTGATATCCTAATCTAGCTAGGGTTAGATCGAGGTTTTTGGCTTCTATAACCCTTCCTACCTCAAAATTATCGCTATATTGCTCGAAAACCTCTCTAGGGGGTAAATGGGGCTGCAGGGCCTTTTCGGTGGTAACGATCGCAATTCCGGCATCTTGATGACTGATTGCCGATAATACCTGCATCTGTCCCCAAATCATCTCGGATTCCCGATTAAATCTCTCGTAGGGGCAAGCTTCCGAGGTGGGATAAAAGAAAACACCTTTCCACGTCATTGCTTCTAATTGTGCCGCCCAACGTGCCGCTTCTTCTAGATTGGCACAAATAATTAAAAGATTTTTTCCTTGACAACGGGCGAAAGCTGTGCTTATTAATCCTTTCGGTAAGCGGGCAAGGCCAGTTAGGGTTAAATTGCCGTTTTTCTCCAGTTTTTGGATAAGTTCGGCAGTTAAAGGCGATTTTTCAATGTTGCGAATAACGGAGGCAAAAGTCATTTTTTAGTGATCGGCGCTCGGTTTTTAGTTAAGCTCTACTGAATTTATACTGCCTCTTGGGATTTTTAGTACAAATGCTCAGGCTTCCTCTCCCTGCTCCCAACTCTGGCACTCCGATGCAGTCTTAGCAAGATGAACGTAGGTTGGGTTGAAGCATGAAACCCAACACCCCCAGGGATTACGCTACCGCTAACCCATCCTACAAGTAATTGTGCCTCCCTACTTAGTCAACAGCCTATCAGTGATCAGTTATCAGATGTGAGTTTTCAGTTCACCCACTACTTTTTGGGGTTAATTTTTTTGGGCTTTATTTGACCTGACCAGAGGGGGGTCGCAGGCGCACGGATTTTCCATTATCTATATAATATCATGTCAAGCGTTGGTTGGCAAGAAAAAATTTTTTAATTGCCAGCAAAAGATCGAAGGCAGAAAAATTAGTACATATATACCGAGATATTTTCAGAATGATAACGATTCTCAGCGACTGTGATAAGATGAGAATCATAATCAGACTCAGTTAACTCCGATGGGTAAAAAATTCCAGTTAACAGCGATCGCTTTAACAATGACTATAGCCAGCTTAACAGCTTGTAGCGATTCCTCGGTCAAGGAAAAGGAAGCAAAGACACCCTTACAGGTGACAGTGAGTATCGTACCGCAGGAATATTTCGTCAAACGCATCGGCGGTGATAGAGTCAGTGTTAATGCCATGATTCAACCCGGGACAGATCCCCACACCTATGAACCAAAACCCGAACAATTAAAAACCACAGCCCAATCGCAAGCCTACTTTAAAATCGGTGTATCCTTAGAAGATGCTTGGAAAGATCGCTTAAACAGTGTTAACCAACAGATGTTAATCGTCGATACCAGTCAAGGAGTAGATAAAATCCCTTTGACAGCAGAACATAATCACGATCATGATCACGCCAAGGCAAAAACAGATCAAGCTAGAAAAAACACCCTAGATCCCCATATTTGGTTATCACCAAAACGAGTCAAAGCACAAGCAAAGACTATTTATCAAACCCTAGCACAACTCGATCCGGGTCAGGAAGCTATCTATCGGGCTAACTTGGAAAAATTCAGTCAGGAATTAGACGCATTAGATCAAGAAATTCGGCAAAACTTGGCAGGGATTAAAAACAAAAAATTTATGGTATTTCATCCCGAATGGGGCTATTTTGCCCAAGATTACGGTTTAGAGATGATTGCGATCGAAATCGACGGTAATGAACCCAGTGCTGCCCAGTTAGGTCAACTAATCAAACAGGCAAAAAAAGAGAATATTAAAGTTATTTTTACTCAACCAGAATTTAGTCAGAAAAGCGCCGAAACTATTGCTAGGGAAATTGGGGGAGAGGTAATCCCTATCAGTGCCTTTGCTCAAAATTGGAGTGAAAACCTGCGACAAGTTTCCCAAAAAATGGCCACAGTTTTAAATCAGTAATTGTTTGTATATGTCAACGATCATTACCATTAGTAATCTCTGGACCGGCTACGAACAGGAACCCATCCTCGAAGATATTAATTTAACCATTGAAGAATTGGATTTTCTGGGAATTATTGGCCCGAATGGAGGGGGAAAAACTACCCTCCTCAAGGTTTTACTGGGATTAATTAAACCTTGGCGGGGAGAAGTCAGGATTTTGGGACAAAATGTCCAAAAAGGTAGGGAATTAGTCGGTTATGTGCCGCAGTTTGTCGAATGCGATCGCTCATTTCCCATTACTGTGGGTGAGGTGGTAAAAATGGGGAGATTGAGCAGCAAAAAACTCTGGCAAGGCTATAGTAAAAAAGATGAGTTAAGGGTAGATAAAGCTTTAGATAGTGTGGGGATGTTAGGGTTGAAAAAAAGATCGATTGCTGAACTTTCGGGAGGACAGCGCCAACGGGTTTATATCGCTCGCGCTTTAGCGGTAGAACCCCGTCTCTTGATTTTAGATGAACCCACTGCCAGTGTCGATCCCCAAATGCGTGCTAGTATTTTTTCCCTGTTGCAAGAATTGAATGAGTGGATGACCATTTTAATTATTTCCCATGATCTGGGAACCCTATCTACCTATGTTAAATCGATCGGTTGTCTCAATCGTCGTCTCTATTATCACGGCCAAAAATCTCTCACTACCGCTATGTTAGAACAAGTGTATTGTTAAAAGTTTTCTCCCTTTGGGTTAAAATGGATTTTTGCTCAAGCTCATTGTTGAATGGCATTCACTCGTGTCTAAAAGGGATAAACTACTAGAACTACTCAAGAATAGTCCTAATAACGCAAGATTCAACGATGTTTGTCAACTGCTAGAATTAGAAGGGTTTTCCCTTGATAGAATTACAGGTAGCCATCACATTTTTAAAAGAAATGATATTATTTTGGTCATACCTGTTCATAATAAAAAAGTAAAATCTGTTTATATTCGTCGAGTCCTTGAAATTATCGGAGACAACTAAAGATGAATTATCCAATTATTATTTATCCCTGTGAAGAAGGCGGTTTTGTCGCTGAAATTCCAGCACTATCTGGCTGTTTGGCTCAGGGTGAAACCTTAGAAGAAACCCTACAAGAATTACTGATGGTAAAAGATTTATGGTTAGAAACAGCCCAAAAATATAATCAAAAACTTCCCAACTTAGAAACAGAGATAGCGAAAATCAAAGCATTAAGCACTGTATAGAGCATTTTTGGGGGAATTGTGGTCGCTAATTGCCGTCTTGACTTAAAAAATAGTTACTTAACGCGCTTTTTTGCTTTTAATCATGACGAATTTGTAATTATTCTGCGTTACGCTAACACATCCTCGCGTGCTACTATTCTGGTCAGTGATTCTTGACAGTAACCAGACGCGATCGATGATTCAGACGGATCAACAGTTTCCCAGTGCGATCGCCGATCTTGTAGGTTGGGTTGACGAAAGGAAACCCAACATTTCTACACAGAAAATATCCCCTTTCCAAAACGAATTAACACCATTATCTTTTAATTTGTTGGGTTGCGTTCCTTAACCCAACCTACCGAATTTTTGAAAAATTTGAGCTGATCTTGT
>NZ_JADBVE010000135.1:0-12389 GCF_020245285.1 Microcystis sp. M31BS1 | reverse complement strand
TGTTGCGCGCGACTTTTTACCCGGCCAAGCTTTTCTGGTCGGAACCCCCTAAGCCGAGTTTTCAAGGTGCTGCGCCGTCCACTTGGGTTTCGAGACTGGCCTTTTAATTCTAACGTAAAGCCAACCTAGAACGGCGGGGTTTCAGACCCAAAATTTCCGATGAGAAAGTTATCCGCAATCAATAAAGTATCGAATCGGGGCAAGAAAAATTCAACTAAGAGGAGTTTAACTGATGACAGCCGCCACTGAAAAAGATTTAAAAAGATTAGAGGATTTAATTATCGGCATTGCCAACGGACAAAAAGCGATCGAAAACCGACTAACCACCATGGAAAACCGACTAACCACCATAGAAAACGGACAGAAGAATTTAGAGTTAGGGCAGTCGGAAATTAAAGGCGATATCCGAACCCTAGACGCGAAGATAGAGGGTTTAAGCGATCGAGTTAAAGTTATAGAGAATGCGGCGGGGAAAACCACCGATCTCGCCGAAAAAGTCGGAGAATTGAAAAACTGGAAACAGATCGGAGTAGTGGTGATCACGGCTTGGCTCAGTTCGATCCTCAGTGGTGTTACGGGTGGGGTAATCGGTTGGCTAATCCGAGCGGCGAAAGTTAACCCCTAATGGCGTTGCTGAATCAAGATATGAAGACTGATTTTGCACCTGTCCACCAGAACGTAGGTTGGGTTGAAGCATGAAACCCAACGCCCGCATAGTTTACGCTACCGCTAACCCATCCTACAAATAATTGTGCCTCCCTACTTATGAATGCTGATTTTGCACCTGTCCACCAGTCAACCTAGTTCTAGGTTTTAAAACTTACCCAAGAAGACAGGTAATAATTATCCCCAAAATACTCTGGGGAGTAACCTAAATAACCAACCTTAAAAAAACTCGCTGCTACACTTGAGTTAGTAGATGCACCCTGATGAAAAAGGAGAGTCAAAGAAAGCTCTCCTTTTTTTTTGTTGAGAAAGCAATCCGGGGGATTTAGCCGCGGTTAGCAGGTAGTTTCGCCTTGCGTGCCATGTCTTTGAAACCATTCAAGCTCGGACCAGGGCGACGGCGAGACATACTAGGAGTAATCAAGTATTTTGTCGCAAATTCTACTTCTTGCGGCTCTACTTTACCGTTAGTAGCGGCTACGGGTGCCGGTGCGCTCACAGGAGCAGCTGGAGTTTCTTTTACTTGCTTTTCTTTCTTAATAGAAGTTTTTTGGGCTTTTTTCTCGGCTACAGGGGCAGCAGCAGATTCCACAACAGGTGCGGGCGCTTCCACCACAGGTGCGACTACAGCCGTGGTTGCTGTTGCTTGTTGTTCACCATCGGTTTCTTTTAGTTCTAGGTAAAAGTCAGATTTTTTGCCACCAAAGAGATTTTTTAACATCGGGGATCACTCCGAGAGTTGGGAAAATGTAAAAGACTAGGTATTTAAAAATTTATCATTGACCGGGATCAGGCAGCAAACAAGATTATTCTCTTGACAATTTCTCTCCTTCATCTATTTTTCTCTGGATAATCTTTACCAGACAAAGTGTTTTAAAACAAGTTAAATTTACAAAAATTTACAAAAATTAAGAACGAGAAACCCCGACGCAAACAAGGGTAAAAACTGCTGGAGACGTTGCTGACAACGTCTCCAGATTATTTATTGGGGATTTGGTCGGATTTAGCCAGCTGCGGGTACACGGCTGCCGCTAACTCCGGGTACAGGACCACGACGAATGTTGGTTTCCGTTTCGATGGGAACGAATTCAATATGATTAAGGAGGGTAGTAACGAAAGCAAAGAGTAAAAAAGGCAAAGAGAGGACGACGACTAACCCCACGGTAGCGAGGGCGAAAATTTGTCTAGTGCTACTCCAAAGAGCTAGAGTGGAAGCCAGAGTAAGAAAAATAACGATTAACCAGACGATTATTTGTCCGTAAATATCTCCGAAGGTGAGGGTGCAAACCATGCGATAGTTACGAAAATCCTTATCCATAACAGTAAACCCGTAGATAGTCAGTTATTGTTTTAGGGTAAGTCTAGAATCGTTAGCTTGGTCAATATTTAAAGGTTTTTATAAACACTTGTTGATAAATCTTTACAATTCCGCCCCGAGCGGGTAGCCAAATCTAGAGATAAGTAGGGAGGCACAATTATTTGTAGGATGGGTTAGCGGTAGCGTAACCCATCGGGGCGTTGGGTTTCATGCTTCAACCCAACCTACGTTCATCTTATATTTAATTCCACCCACCTACTTAAGAGCGGTATTGTTTGGTTGCTCTCCTCAGAATTGATAAGAATTGCTAAGAATTACCAAAAAACTGGCCATAATTTTGGCGAACGCTCTTTACAATTAAATTATAAAGGCAAGGAGGAGCAAGCCTAATGAAAACTTTTGTTGAGCGTTATTGGTCTTGGTTTAATTGGACAACCTTAGCGATGGTTGTTCTCGGTTTCTGGTTAAGTGCCAGTTTCGTCATCGATTTAATCATTCTCCCCAGCTTATCCGTAGCTGGCATGATGACACAAAATGGCTTTGCCAGTGCTGGTTACTTGCTATTTGGCATTTTTAACCATCTGGAATTAGTTTGTGCGGCGATTGTGCTGTGTAGCTTTGTTGTCTTCCACCGCTATCATACCTTAATCCATCTCCCCGAACATCGATCGCTTCTATTCGCTGGTGTTCTCTTAGTAATCACCCTAATTTACACCTATTTTCTCACTCCCAATCTGAGTGCTATGGGTTTACTGGCTCCCGTTGCCGCGTCGGGAATGTCGGGAGAAATGATGTCTTTGCAGATTGGTTACTGGTGTCTAGAAGTGGTTAAGGGTTTAATAGCTTTCACCCTGTTGCGCTGGTGTTGGCGAGATGCCTTTAAGTTAGCTTAGTTGTTGATTAAAAGCGGGGTTCAACCCGCTTTTTTTAGTTCTAGCAATATAATCCGCCTATTTGATTTCTGAACAGAGACGCAGCGCATCCAGCAAAGCCAAGAATACAAGTCATAAGTAGTCATGCAAAATTAATTACCTGCCCGATCGAGCTAAAACCCTTACGGGGCAATGATCGTCATGTGTAAATAATTTTGCCTAGGTACTTAAATATTTTAAACTTCATTTAGGTGCCCTAGGGGATTCCATGATTGATAACGGACAAGTTTAATAATTTGCTATCTAAGAATAAATCAGAACGTAGGTTGGGTTGAAGCATGAAACCCAACGCCCGCTCATGTTACGCTACCGCTAACCCATCCTACAAATAATTGTGCCTCCCTACTTATCTAAGAATAAATCTAGGGGATTCCATGATTGATAACGGACAACTTTAATAACTTGCTATCTAAAAATAAATCAGTTACAATCTTTACAAATTAACTTCGTCTGTGAGGAAAGCTGGAAGTGTTGTTAAAAAAAGCCAAAAGAAACAGCCAGATGAGACACATATTTTCCGGAGGAATTTTCATTGCCTCCTGTGTGGGTACAGCCATACTTTGCGATGGGGTGAAGGCCCTTCCTTCTCCCTTAGACATTGAGGATGCTTCTATTCGGGTATCCCAGGAAAAAATTATCATTAATTCCCCCGTAGAATTAGAGAGGACAGAAAGAGTTCTGACAACCAATTCCTTCTCGACAACAGAGGGATTAGCCGATAGTAATCTGCCCTCATCCTTAGAAAATAAACTAGGGAAATCTTCCCTCGATACTTTAGCAACAGAAAAGACCAGGACAATTTCAACCCTAGAAGAATGGAAGGCGAATCTAGGGACAACGCAAGCGAGTCAGCTGTCACCAGTAGGAGTTAATAACTCGCCAGAAGTAGAAAAATGGCAAGCACAGGCATCTACCCCCGTTGATCCCAATATTTCCCCCGAATTGCAGCGTTTACGTCAAGAGTTTCTGATTGGGGAACCGCAATTAACGCTACAAACCCTTTCTGCGAAACTGGCGGAATTTGTGGTTGCCCCTAGTGCCAGTATTTCTACTCCCATCGGTTTTGGAGCGAATTTTGGGCAGATTTTCGGTGGTTTCGGTTTCCAGTCGAGAACCCGTTTTACCAATCAAGCAGATGGTGGGTTAGCCCTAGGGGGCGGTTTGGGAGACCCCCAGAAAATTGTCGGTTTAGATGTAACTCTGGCGATTTTGAGCCTTTTTGGTGATAATGCCGGACGGGGCAGTTTTAGCTTTAAAATTCACCGTTCTCTGCCAGAAGGTTTTGCTGTGGCCCTAGGATTTGAAAACGCTATTAACTGGGGTGGGACAGATGGCAGTAGCAGTATCTACGGGGTGGTGAGCAAATTTTTTCAGTTAACAGAAACAACGAAAGAACCCTTTAGCCAATTGACGCTCTCTTTGGGTGTTGGTGGTGGTCGTTTTCGCTCGGAAGGAGCCATCGAAGATGGGGTAAATTCCCTGGGTGTCTTTGCTAGTGCGGGTTTACGAATTGTTGAACCGGTCTCGGCCATTGTCGAATGGTCGGGTCAAGACTTAAACGCAGGTATTTCCCTGATTCCTTTCCCGAAAATCCCCTTGACGATTAACCTTGCGGGTGCTGATTTAACGGGGAATGCCGGGGACGGCGCTCGCTTCGTCATGAGTATCGGCTACAATTACTTTTTCCCCCGTTAGTCGTTTTTTACATTGTCTAATTTAGTTTTTTTGAATGAGGATAAAGACCATGTTGATGAAATGGTTGACTAATTGGCAAGTTTCCCTAGTGGCGGCGGTTTTGCTGACCAATGCCCTAGTCTCTCCCGTTATGGCGCAAACCGGCAACCAATCCGATATCACCGGGCCAATTCTTTCCACCGGTGATTTTGCCGGTCAAACTATCCCCATCACCACCACGGTGACGGGATTGGGATTTCAGGGGGGAGAACCGGTTCAAATCTCTGTTAATCAGGCGGCTGCTTCTGTGAATGCTCTTTTAGCCAGTAATAATTTAACCTCCCCCACAGGTATCCCGATTCCCGCAGCCATTCAGGAATTGCTCCTGAGCATCTTAACCGGGGATGCACAGGCGGGTAATAATATCAATGTTCTCACTGCCGCTCTTACCACTGCCCCCGGCGCACCGCCTTTAAATGTCATTCAAGACTTATTGGACAGCTTAGAGGGACTGACCAAGGAAGAGAGGGTAGTTCCAGTTAAATTGCAGGCGGCGGTGCGGGCCTATAATGCGATGATTTTAGCCAGTAACGAAGAGTTTCTCCGCAATCCCCCCGCAGAACTACGAGCAATTCAAGCATTCTTAGCTAAATTGGTGCAACCCACTATTAGCTAACCGCATTTTCCCTGCTCACTTCACCATAGTCTCCTTGGATTAGAGGGCTGTGGTGAAGGCTCCACGGTGGGCGCGGTGGTTGGCTGTGAGGGGGTTAGAGAAGGGGTATTTCCTCCCCCTAAAGATTCTTGGAGCTTGTCTCGCAGTTTTTTGGCGGTATCGGACTTAGGATTAATTTTGAGAGCTTGTTCGTAGGCGGCCAGCGCCTCTTGGGGGCGTTTCCAGTAGGTCAAGACCAGACCTTTACCGTACCAAGCTTGATAGAGTTGAGAATCGAGTTGCAAGGCTTTTTCATAGGCGGCATAGGCGAGGGCTAATTGTCCTAACCGCCACATTTTATTGCCTTGATTAAGCCAGTTTAGGGGATTAGTATCGTTATTATTGGGAACTTCAAAAGCCTTGTATAATTCATCCCCAATTTCTTGCAAAGATAAGGCATTGGGGGGCGAATTTTCGACATTTATCTGCCCTTGAATGCCAGACTGAGGTGCTAATTTCAAAAAAGTAGTGATGGGAATAGCGAGACTAAAGCCAATTGGCACAGGAACCTTTGCGATTTTTTCGGCTTCATTTTGTCCGTGAACCGCGATGACTCGTCCATTGAGATCCAACACTGGACCGCCACTCATGCCCCCATAGGTGACACTGGTATAAACTATCTCATACCCCAACTCTGGGGGAAATATTTTCAGCAAGGGTGTAATGTCCTTGGGCAGCACTTTCCCCACATTGAACAATCGTTTCCGCTTGCCGATAAATTTCGGATCCGGCCATCCAGAAGCAAAAATAAATTGTTCGTCAGCTACTTGATAGTTAGCCAAGGTCGCTAATTGATAATTTTGGTCGCTCTGAAACTGCACGAGAGCTAGATCTACTCCGGGTAATTTTTTGATGCTATTGTAATCGAGCGGATATTTCTTGCCATCCCAGGTAATAATTTTTAGTTGATCGTAATAGAACTTGCAGGCATCTCTAGCATCTTTACAGATCACATGACTGGCAGTAAGAACAGTATAAACTTTTCCTTCTTTGGCAATAATCGATCCAGAGCCATTAGCAGTAATTTTCCCATTCGCCCCCTCTTCTTCTGAGGGGATTAAAACGGTAATCTTTTCAGCAATTTTTTCTATCTGCTCAGTTGTTGATGCCTTAGCAATCTGAGGAGAAACCAAAAACACCGCTATACTAACTAGGGCGGCGGAAATTTTCAAGAAATTGTTGCTCATTCTGGTTTAAAAATACAGTTGAGTGGAATTTACCAGAGTGGTGTGGGAGCGGGATTCTTTTCTCTTGGGGTTGACGAGGGTGGAGAAGGAAAATCTTCCGAGAAAGTGGTTTCTCTATGGGTGGGAAGCGGTGGAGGTGACACTGCGGGCCGTTGCGGACTGGAAGCAGATGGAGAAGATGACCCCGATTTTAAAAAAGTCCCGATAGGAATCGCCCAACTTAATCGACTCATTTGTTCCCACAGTGCTGGTGAAGTCACTGTTCCATCAGCAAAAACGTAGGATTTACCCCAGAGAGGATAAGCATGAATCCCGTTAATACCAATAACTTTACCTTGCCGATTTAGCAGCGGTCCGCCACTCATACCATTTTTAATCTTATTGGTGTAGCCGATTTGGTAGCCCCCCGAAAAGGATTTATCACTCAAAAGCGACAGTTTACCCACGGTGAAGGTAAATCCTTGTTCTGTCGGGCGATCGCCATCGAAGGGAAAGCCAGCGGCGAAAACTTCATCTCCGATAGCGAGATCATCGACATTAGCCAAATCAGCAATAGAATAAACTTGGCTACTGCGAAAAGAAACTAAGCCTAAATCATAATCATTCAAGCGAACTGTTCTGACCAACTCACCCCGATGTATCTTGCCGTCAGGGGTTTGTATTTGCCAACCCCGATAGCGATACCGCCCTAAAACATGGTCATTCGTGAGGACTTTGTAGGAACCACCCTGCTTTTCAACTAAAATGCCCGAACCCCAGCCTTGCCCTGATAACACCTTAACGGTAATTGCTCTGGCTAACTGACGCAGCTGTTGTTCTGAAAGTTGTTGAGAGCTATAGGCATTGGCCCGGTTAGGTTCCAGAGCGGGAGCATAGCTTGGGACAGCAAGCAAAGGTGTGGACAGTCCCAATAATAAACTGCCCGCACCAGCCAAAATTCTTTTTATCGCCCGACTCACTTGATTACTATGCTCCTATCTATAGAACTAGAAAAGTTTACCAAACAGCGGGCGTTGGGTTTCCTTGCGTCAACCCAACCTACCTTATCTATAGAACTAGAAAAGTTTACCAAACAGAACCGCCCGATGGTTTTTGGGGCGACTGTTCGGGAGAAGTCTCCGGCAGTGGAGAGGGGGACGAACCGGTAGCCAGATTTGTTTCCACGGGAGCATTTTCTAGGAATTTGTTGAAATGGACAATGACAGAATCCGATGAGCTTTCAAACAAAGGATCGGTTCTAGATCCCTCCCGGAGGTCGAATAGCTGTTGGATTTTCTGGGTTGCGTCTTCCCCTTTCTTGAGGGTAAATAATAGGTTATCGCGATTTGCCCGTTCTCGTCCATTACTAGGGGAATAGATGACCGGCAGACCATTGAGATAGCCAGTGGTAATAATATCAATTCCGCCTGGTCGAGCGTAAAGGGTATTGAATCGTTTAGTTACTTCTAGACACCGTTGCTGGGGAGTGTAACCGGAACCGCTAGAATAACGAGAAACCCAACGAATCACAGCTTTGCGTTCATTAGAGCCGACTTTGGCATAGGTTGTGGGAACTCCCACATGGGGGCCTGTCACTGGTAAAAGACACTCGAATCTGGTTTGAGCTTGGCTCGGTGATTGTAAGGTCAAGGCAGCTCCTACACCAATCAGACCAATAGTCAGAGTTTTTGTCAAAGTTTGTAATGTCATTGTCCTTATTCTAATCCTGCAAAGGGACTCTACTATACACTTCAAAGGTAGCTGTTATTTCTCCGCAAAACCAACAAAAGCAAAGCTTTTGCAACAATTCTTATTTTTTGGGATTACCCTTTCTTCAAACTCCTTTAAGAGAGCAATCAGATGAGTTCGTTTACCCCAAAGCAGACCAAACTTCTAACTTACTGACCACACGACGAATCACCTCATCGGTAAACTCACTCATGGTCATTTGGCCCCCTAAATCGGGGGTTTTTTTGCCCTCGTGAATAGTTTCAAAGACACTTTCATAAATTGCCCGAGAAGCTTTGCGCGCTTCGCTAGTTTCGATATAACCTAACAAAGCTGCCGAGGCTAAAATCATCGCCATGGGATTAGCGATATTTTTGCCCTCTAAAGCCGGGGCCGTGCCGTGGGGAGCTTCTGCCATAATGGTTTTAACCGCTAGGGTCTCCTCATCAAATCCCAAAACTAAACTTTCGGCCCCGGCAATACTGCCATAGAGTTGCAAGACAAAATCAGATAATAAATCGCCATCGCGATTAAGTGCTGGAATCACCAAAGCTTCGCCGTCGGTTTGTAAAAGTAGGGCAAAAGTTGCATCAATTAACAGGGGTTGATAACGCACTTCCGGATGTCTTTGGGCCGCCGCGTCTAATTCCTCTTTAAACATCCCTTCGTAGGTGGCACTAACGGTGAATTTTGGGCCGCCAAATACCCGCGCCCCGGTTTTTTTGGCCTGTTGAAAGGTAAACTCGGCCACAGCGCGACTGGTAGCCCTAGAAATGCGCGAGGTGCGATAGGCAATTTCATCGCCGGTGGCAGTGGTTTCTCGCCATTCTTTGGCCCCGTAGGCATCGTCAACGGCCATGCGGACAATGGCAATGGGAGAATAAACGCCCCCAATCGGACGAATACCGGGGATACGGCGACCGATGCGGAGGATTACCTGAGAATTCATTGCTTCTCTTAAAATAGCGTTGGGACTGCCCACATCTCCTTTGATTTCTGGGGTGATAGTAGCAGCTTTCAGGGCTAATCCGGTTTTTAGAGTCGCTTCAGCGGCCTCGTGAACCACTTGATTGTTACTCTGGCGACGCTGGGCTAAACTAAGATCAAAATCGGCAAAGTTAAGGGGTTGACGAATTATCGAGGGTTGTAATAGTCTCAGGGCTTCTAGTAATAGTTCTTCTCCAGTTTGGTCGCCGTGCATGACCACAATGGTGGGGATATTTTCCGTCATAATTTTTGAGTTTTAATAAAAATTGTCAAGTATATCTTAATGCTTAATTGACCGTTTAATCGGCTAAAAAAGATACTTTTTACCTTAATTAATTCTGTAATTTTATCCATCTTGTAAGTAGCTGGTTATAATTAAATTGAAGATAGATTTTGGGTGCGATCCCCCCTGCCCCCCTTGATAAGGGGGGTGCCGGTAGGCGGGGGGATCTACCCTTGATAAGGGGGGTTTGATCCCCCCTGCCCCCCTTGATAAGGGGGGTTCGATCCCCCCTGCCCCCCTTGATAAGGGGGGTGCCGGTAGGCGGGGGGATCTACCCTTAATAAGGGTGGTTTCTGAAAGTTTTTAACACCTAGCCACTTAGAAAAAAATATATAATTAATATTATGCCCGATCGCTAATTAAATTAACAATCGGGCGCTAGTGAGAATTAATTAACCCAAGATTTAGAAAGCTTGTTCAACTTCGGCAATGTCTGGAATCATTTCCCGGAGACGGCGTTCGATGCCCATTTTTAGGGTCATGGTGGAACTGGGACAGGAACCGCAAGCGCCTTGAAGACGCAGTTTGACGACTGGCCCGTCGATTTCGACTAATTCCACGTTACCACCATCCGCCATCAGGTAGGGGCGCATTTCATCTAAAACTTGTTCGACGTTATCAGGAGTCAGTGTTAAAGACATAATCAGCTTCTGGTCAGAGATTTATTACAGTGTAAGTAAGTGGTTTCAATTAAATTGAAGATAGATCTTGTCTTTGATCCCCCCTGCCCCCCTTGATAAGGGGGGTGCCGATAGGCGGGGGGATCTACCCTTGATAAGGGGGGATCCCCCCTTAATCCCCCCCTTATTAAGGGGGGTGCCGATAGGCGGGGGGATCTACCCTTAATAAGGGGGGTGCCGATAGGCGGGGGGATCTACCCTTATTAAGGGGGGCGCCGATAGGCGGGGGGATCTACCCTTGATAAGGGGGGTTTGATCCCCCCTGCCCCCCTTGATAAGGGGGGTGCCGATAGGCGGGGGGATCCGACAATTTTTAACACCCACCTACTTAGTTACTTCAATCCTAACGCTTTTGGGGCGGGAATAACCCTTAAGATTCTAAAAGCTGTAGATTGATAAAAGTAAATTCTGTGGTGGATTTTTCGCCACCAGCATCGATTGCGTTAATCACTTGACAGGAGGGTAAATAATAATTACCGATTTTTTCGTAGGTTTCCTTAAAGTCACGTTTTCCCTTTAATTCATCGGTTTTAGCATTGCGGAAAATGGCATTATAGCGAATAGAAATATAACCTTCTCCCGTATCGAGACTTTCCTCGGTATTAATAGTAAAAGCCATCGGTCCCATGACTCGACTGACTTGACAGATTTCCTGGCCGCGGACTTTATAATTAGACCCCATCGCATCGCCGGTGACAAGAATTTCTACCGCACCGGTGGGATCATCTTGCCCGAAATTAAACTGGTTTTTGCCGTGGGAAGCATCAAAATTGCCTCTTTTACGGTGAGTAACGATGTCGCGCATTTGATTATAGATACTTTCTTGCACTTTCTCGTCATCAATGCCCGTTACTTCCACACTATAATCGGCATTAACTTGAATTTTGCCCGTATGGACTTCCTCCCCTTGGGTGAGGATAATATCAGCAGTGTAACCGGGAAATCCTTCATCCCAAGTGTAACGGTTTTCGTAGGCGGAGCGGAAAATATCTCGGGCGTTCGTCGTGGCTACAGTCATAATCGCTTTACTTGTGTTGATAACTCCATTTATATCATTGTCGCTGATTTTTTCGCCTCTGGCCGAGATTTCTAGAAAACTAGATGAATTCCACAGCTTAGGGAAAAGTCAGTTAGAATCGATCAATGACCCGTACCTTGCTCGATTGCCATAAATCTAAATAAGCAAAAAATAAACATGAGCAATTATGACAAAATTAAGTCCAAAAGTTACCGCAATTATTCGTTCTGGTGAACAACAAGGATATGTAGGTGAATGCGTGGAAATTTCGATTGTCACCCAGGGAAATACCTTAGATGAGGTGGTTAATAATCTCCAAGAAGCCATTTTACTGCATTTAGAGGGAGAAGACCCCAGGGAGTTCGGTCTAGTTGCCAAACCTTCTCTACAGATTATATTTGAGTTACAGCCAGTAATTTGTAGGATGGGTTAGCGGTAGCGTAACCCATGCGGGTGTTGGGTTTCATGCTTCAACCCAACCTACATTCTATCCGGCAAAGACATTATGCTGTTCTTAATTTAAATTGCTTGTTGAGACGAGGTAAGAGGCAACCCCCCTCCGACATTGGGGTAGGGTTGATTCATGAATCAACCCTACTATTAATCAACCCTACTATTAATCAACCCTACTATTAATCAACCCTACCAACATCGGGGGGGTTTAAGGATAGGCGGTTAAAATGCGTCTTAGCTGATCAAAAAATCGGGCTAAAATAGAAAAAACTCACCCTCAGCGACCAAGGCGATGGCAGAAGAAACAGCGAAAATCAAGCTTTATCGGAAAACCTATCAACTTCCCCAACTAAATCGCCCCGATTTATTGGTTTTGCAGGATCAGATTCAAGAAAGACAGCAACTGATTAAAACCGGAAAACGGGTTCGCAATACATGGTTAGGATTGAGGAAAAAAGAAGAACCCCTCAATTTCGAGGAAACTTTTCAAGAATTGGAAAGATTAGTCGGGGATTATAACCAGTTAATCAGATTTCTCACCGACCATAAGGATGAATACCGGCGGTTTTTCCAGTCACTGACCGAGGAAATCAAGGAGGCAGTGGCGGTTAAATGCCAGAAATTGGCGGAAACAGAGCGAAAACGCCAATCTTTGGAGAATAGCATCGGCTCGGCCGACCTGCGAGATACCCTGAGACTACAGAAACAGCAGATTTTCCGCACTGTGATTCTTGTTGGTCGCGCCAGCTTGCTCATGCTCAAGAAAATC
>NZ_JADBVE010000134.1:0-13828 GCF_020245285.1 Microcystis sp. M31BS1 | reverse complement strand
ACCCTTCCTGGTGTCTTTAACGTGATGGCACCACTCCGATTCCATCCCGAACTCGGTTGTGAAACTTCGCCGTGGCCAAGATACTTGTCGGGTTGCCGACCGGGACAATAGCTCGATGCCAGGATTATTCTTTCCTACCCCTCAATCCGACAAGATTGGGGGGTTTGGTTTTATCTAAGCTATGGCCTGAATTAACACAAAAGGTTGCACGATTAGTGTATTAAAAAGGTTATCGGGATGGGAATTCCAATCGCTTAATTGCTCTTGTGTCGGTTTTTCTAGTAGTTTTTCCCCGATCCAATTCTGCACTTGAGCAACCCGATCACCAGCGATCGCTTCTGCCACTTCGATTAAATTGAGGGAATCCGAAACCACGATCAGCGCATCCCTTTGAGCATGGGGGATCAAGTCACTCCACTCCACTTCGGCTAATTCCTCTAATAACTGCTCGTGAATATTACCCATACTGTCAATCCTTGCGAAAAAGCTCGCTCAATAACGAATTAGCTCCTCTTTCTAGCATACAGGCAAAGGGACAGCCGATTTCCCCATTCATAGTAATGTTAAGCTAAAATATAACGAACGTTCGATATTAAACTTATGCCTAAGATAGTGGATGTAGAACAATACCGAAAAGAACTCCTCTTAAAAAGTGCCGAACTCTTTGCCGAGAAAGGCTACGCTGACATGACGACGAGAGAATTAGCGCAAGGATTGGGAGTGTCCACGGGAACGCTGTACCACTACTTTCCCAGTAAAGCGGCACTTTTCGAGCAATTAGTCGAGGAGATGTGCCGAGAGGATGTTTTATTAGCTAAAGTCGAGATCGATCGAGGAAAAACCCTGATAGAAAAGCTAAAAA
Organism: Microcystis sp. M31BS1; assembly: GCF_020245285.1. Lineage (NCBI taxonomy): Bacteria > Bacillati > Cyanobacteriota > Cyanophyceae > Chroococcales > Microcystaceae > Microcystis > Microcystis sp. M31BS1. Next base: position 12,966 of record NZ_JADBVE010000134.1, on the reverse strand, counting down.
TTCTCGGAAAATTTATGACTAATCGCGAGGATTCCTGTATCAAACAATTATTCTTATGGATTGATTATTCTCAATACCAAGGACGAGAAGAACTGAGTCGTAGTCAACTTTTTGAGCGCGTTGATCGCCGCTATCATAAGGCAGTAATCGAGATTTTAGGTATTAGCGATCCGAGTGTAGCTTGGTTAGTTGTCAGCGTTATTAATGGACTGATATTAGAGCGCCTGTGGTGCAATGAACAGATTGTGATCGATGAACAAATGGAATTATTAGGTAAAATTCTTACTACTTATAGCGGTAAGCGCTTGAGTGAGATACAAACCAAGCTTTGCCTAGCATGGTTTATAGCTCGTGACACTGTACCTCATACGACTGCACACCGCTATATTTGCAGAAAAACTGTTAATCCCCAAAAATCACTTATTAACTAAAAAATTATGAAAGGTAAAACTTTTGTGAAACCCAATCAAAAGTTAATGATCGGGTTAATAGTATTAGGCACAGGATTATTAGGAATAACCACCTTTTATAGTCTTTCCCAAGTCGCCCCCAAACCCGAAACCAAAACCCCTGTAATTGCCTCTCCCACACCGCAAAAAATCACCGCTTTAGGCAGAATTGAACCGAGGACAGAAATTATCAGCATATCTGCCCCGATGTTGCTTGATTCCGATCGAGTCATGCAATTATTAGTGGATGAAGGCGATAGCGTCAAAAAGGGACAAATAATCGCCATTCTCGAAAGTCAGGAAAGATTAGAGGATAACCTGCGACAGGCACAAGAACAGGTGAAAGTAGCCGCAGCCAAACTAGAACAGGTGAAAGCTGGGGCAAAAGTCGGAGAAATCGATGCTAATGCCGCTAACGTGCGGAAAATCCAGGCACAATGGGTAGGGGATCAAGCAACCCAACGGACAACTATCCAAAGATTAACAGCGCAATTAGAAGGGGATAGGGCTGCCCAAAAAGCGACAATTGCTAAATTAGAAGCAGAATATCGCAATGCCAAAGCTGAATTCGATCGCTACGAAAAACTCTATCAAGAAGGGGCAATTTCCGCCTCTAGTTTTGATAGTAAAAGACTGAATTTAGAAACCAGTAATCAACAATTAACAGAAGCAAAAGTTACCCTAGAGAGAATTGAAAGCACCGGTAAACAACAGATACAAGAAGCCAAGACTACCCTAGCCCGGATTGAATCCACCGGTCAACAGCAGATCAAAGAGGCCAGATCCACTTTAAATCAAGTCTCAGAAGTGCGGGGAGTCGATGTGCAGGCAGCCGAAGCGGATGTAAATGCTGCCCTAGTTGCCGTTAAAAAAGCCCAAACCGAGTTAAATCAGGCTTATATTCGATCGCCAATTACCGGCAAAGTGATTAAAGTCAATACCCGTATCGGGGAACAAATCAGCGATCAAGGAATTGTTGACCTCGCTGAAACCGATCGCATGGAGGTAATTGCCGAAATCTATCAAAGCGATATCGGGAAAATTCGCAAGGGACAAACTGCCACGATTACTGGATCGGCGTTTAAGGGCGAAGTTAGCGGAAAAGTGCGCTTAATTGCTTTAAAAGTTGACCAACAAAATATCTTCAGCAATCAACCGGGAGAAAACTTTGATCGCAAAGTTATCTCTGTCCGCATTGCCTTAGATCGCAAAAACAGTCAAAAAGTGGCAGGTTTAACCAATTCCCAAGTAACTGTAACTATCAATGAGTAGGTTTTACGGGAAGTGGGGAAGTGGGGAAGTGGGGAAGTGGGGAAGTGGGGAATTTCAACTAAAACCCCAACACCCCAACACCCCAACACCCCAACACCCCAAAACCCCAAAACCCCAAAACCCCAACACCCAATGAAACTAACCCATCTATTCAAAAAAACGCCCCTATCTTGGTTACAGGTGACGCGAGAGAAAACCCGTTTGATTGTGGCTATTGCCGGGATTGCTTTTGCTGACTTCCTAATTTTCACACAGTTGGGGTTTCGGGATGCCTTATTTGATGCTTCCGTTAAACCCCATTATGTCCTCAATGCGGATTTAGTCCTGATTAATCCCCAATTCGATACCCTCTTTGCCGTGAAAAGTTTTTCACGCGATCGCTTGTACCAAGCTCAAAGAGTCGAGGGCATTCAATCTTTAGCCTCAGTTTATATTGCTTCGGCCCAGTGGCGCAATCCCGAAACTGCCCTAGAAAGAACTACTTTAGTCTTTGGTTTTGATCCCAGTCAACGGGTTTTTACCCTCCCGGAAGTTAATCAAAAATCCAGTGATCTGAAGATGTTAAATCGCGTCTTGTACGATCAGGCAGGAAGACCAGAATTCGGTCCAATTGCCGATTTACTCCAGAAAAACCCCGATTTGACAGTTCAGTTAAATAAAAAAGAGGTACAGGTAGCGGGAATTTTTACCCTTGGTGCCTCCTTTGCTGCCGATAGTAACGTCATTAGCAGTGATTCTACCTTTTTAAGGCTCTTTCCCGAACGTCAACCCCACGAAATCGATATAGGACTGGTGAAACTGCAACCAGGGGCAAATATCGAAGCAGTTAAGGGCAATTTACAGGCACTTTTCCCTAAAAATGAAGTAATAGTCCTTACTTTAGAAGAATTTGCTGAAAGGGAAAAAACCTATTGGGCTAATAGTACAGCCATTGGTTTTATCTTTGGTTTAGGTACAGTAGTGGGTTTTATCGTCGGTATCGTCATTGTCTATCAAATTCTCTATTCCGATGTCACCGATCACTTACCCGAATACGCTACCCTAAAAGCTATGGGTTACGGTGATTGGTATTTAGTCGGGGTTTTGATGCAAGAAGCCTTATTACTAGCGGTTTTGGGGTATATACCCGGGTTTATCGTCTCTCTCGGTGTTTATAATCTCGCTTCCTCCGCTACACTTTTACCCATAGTGATGACTACCGCTAGGGCGATCGAAGTTTTAATCCTGACAATTATTATGTGTATTGCCTCTGGAATTGTCGCCATGGGCAAATTAAGGACAGCAGATCCAGCCGATATTTTTTAAACTATCAAGGGTGAAATAATGCGGATTTTTCAAAAAGAGCGAGAATTAGTCTATTTTAGCCCTAATGAACCCGTAATTGCCATTAAAGGCTTAAATCACTATTTTGGCACGGGGGAATTAAGAAAACAGGTTTTATACGATATCGATCTGGAAATTAAAGCGGGGGAAGTAGTAATTATGACCGGTCCTTCGGGATCGGGGAAAACTACTTTATTAAGTTTAATGGGAGGTTTGCGATCGACACAAGCGGGCAGTTTAAAAATTCTCGGCCAAGAAATGTTAGGAATTGGTAAGGGCAAAATGCTGAAAATTCGCCGACAAATTGGCTATATTTTTCAAGCACATAATTTACTAAAATTCCTCACAGCGAAACAAAACGTTAGGATGTCTTTGGAACTGCACGAGGAGTTTTTAGAACAAGATCTCGATCAAAAAGCGGCGGCAATTCTGGAGTCAGTCGGTTTAGGCAACCGCGTTGATTACTATCCCCATGATCTATCAGGGGGACAAAAACAACGGGTTGCGATCGCTCGCGCCCTCGTCAGTCATCCCAAATTAGTCCTCGCTGATGAACCGACCGCGGCCTTAGATAAACAATCCGGGCGCGATGTGGTGGAAATCATGCAGAAATTGGCCAAAGAACAAGGTTGCACGATTTTACTTGTCACCCACGATAACCGGATTCTCGACATCGCCGATCGCATTGTCAATATGGAGGATGGTCGTTTAGGGGATTAACTGCCCAAAAATTACTTGCCAAAAATCGGCCTTTCATGTTAAATTAAAATGATGTCATCTTGGAGAGGTGGCAGAGTGGTCGAATGCGGCAGATTGCTAATCTGTTGTACGAATCGTAAGACCGTACCGAGGGTTCGAATCCCTCCCTCTCCGTATTTTTTGGGTAGGTTCGATGACTGCTCGCCAGGATTATTTCTGCTCCGTATATGGTCCGGTTGCCTCTTGGCGCTTCGGCAGCTCTCTGGGCATTGATCCGATTGGTTTAGTTTCCACCTGTTCCTTTAACTGTGCCTACTGTCAGTTAGGAGAAATTGAGCAAAAAACCGAGCATCGAAGAATTTTTATCACTAGCGAACAAATTAGCAGGGATTTAAGCACTTTTGCCCCTTGGGACGTGGATATAGTCACTCTCAGTGGTAGCGGGGAACCCACCCTCGCCCTCAATTTAGGGGAAATACTGGCCACCGTCAAGGAAATGACCAGGCGGCCGGTGGCAGTCTTAACCAATAGTACCCTCTTGGGAGATGCCCGAGTGCGTCAAGACTTGAGCAAAGCTGATATCGTCGCCGCTAAAATCGATGCTGTTTCCGAGTCCCAATGGCGACGGGTTAACCGTCCAGTCCCCGGCCTGGATTGGCAGAGTTGTTGGTCGGGATTAAGACAATTTCGCCAAGAATGGTCGGGAAAACTAGCAATTCAAACCATGGTGCTGTCCTCTTGGTCGCCCCAAGAGCAAGACCAGTATATCGATTTGATGCAACAGCTACAACCGGATGAAATTCAGCTTAACACCCCGACCCGTCCCCGGGCCAGACAAAGACAATTAGAAACCCGCGGTAATAATCCCCTCACCGCTGCCGACGGAATGCAAATTCTCAAACCCGTAAACGCTGAAATATTGGCAATTTGGGCGCAAAAAATGGCCACGGCCACGGGAATTACCGTACGCTGTGTGCCACTTACCGCCACAGGTCTCTAAGGCTTCGGCCGGGGTTTTTCTTCTTTCGGCTTCACATTAAAATAAGCCTCCATTACCTGACGTACCATAGGTGCGGCCACTTTACCACCACCACCGCCGGAATGTTCCGCAAAGGCGACCACAACAATTTCGGGCTTGTCGAAGGGGGCGAAAGCTCCAAACCAAGCGTGGGACTTGCCCGGAGGTGCTTCTGCCGTGCCGCTTTTGCCCGCTACAGGCGGTAAAGCGGGGTCCGATAGGGACCGCCCCGTTCCTTCCGCTACCACGGCTCTCAGGGACTTTCTCAGGGTGTCTAGGGTGCTAGGTTTCATGTTCAAAGACTTGCGCCATTCCTTAACATTGCGGGCATCCTGTAAAAGGTGGGGTTTCACCAAAAAACCCCCGTTAGCGGGGACGGCAAACATCACAGCTACCTGTAGGGGAGTCGCGAGGGTAAATCCTTGACCGATCGACATATTAATCGTATCGCCTACGGACCAATCCCAGTTTTTAAAATTACGCAGTTTCCAATCGCGATCAGCAATTAACCCCGGAGTTTCTTCCGCTAATTCTATCCCGGTTTTCTGACCGAAACCGTAGCGCCGGGCTATGGCAATTAAAGTCGGTCCCCCCACCCCGCGACCTATTTGACCGTGAAAAGTGTTACTACTCATGGCCATGGCCCGGACAAAACCCATCGGACCAAAACCGGCGTGATTCCATTCTCCAAAAGCTGTCCCCCCCACATAAAGGGCAGCAAAGGTATTTAAGACCGTATTGGGGGGAAATTTCCCCGATTCCATGCCAGCAGTGGCAGTGACGACTTTAAAGGTGGAAGCGGGGGGGAATCCTTGCAGAGCGCGGTTAACAAACGGGTTGCCCTCCGCTTGTAGTTTTTTCCAGGTGGCGGTGGTAATTGGGGCCGAGAAAACATTGGGATCAAAACTAGGATAACTGACCATGGCCCGCACGGAACCATCCCGGGGATCGATCGCCACGATCGCACCCTTGCGTTTTCCTAAAGCGGCCTCGGCGGCTTTTTGGAGTTTTAAATCTAGTGTCAGGGTGACATCTTGCCCCGGTTTAGCAATTTTTTGGCCGAGAATTTGGATTACCTGTCCCGATCCGTTGACCTCTAACTGCATTCCTCCCCATTCTCCCCGCAATTTTGACTCGTAGGCGGCTTCCACACCCATTTTACCGACGACATCTCCCAACCGGTAGCCCTGGGGTCTTTTGGCTTGATATTCCTCTGGGGTTAGTTCCCCAGTATAACCGAGAATATGCGCCCCGATTTTACCATTGGGATAGTAGCGCACTGATTCCACGTCCACTTCAATGCCGGTTAATTCGTCTTTGTATTCCTCTAGGGCGATAATTTGGGACGGAGTTAAACCCCTAGCAATCCGGATCAGGGTGGAGGGGTTTTCGTCCGCTTCGTTAATGCGTTTTTCTAGGTCGCTTCTGGGAATGCCTAAAATACTGGCTAAACGGTCAAGATTGAGTTTTTGGGCGGGATTACGCTGGGATTTGGGCCAAATATAGGCCGCATGGGTTAGGCGGGCCGTGGCCAAAACTTTGCCATTGCGATCAAATAAATTGCCCCGGACTGGAGGTTTGGGAAGAATGCGAATCCGGTTATTTTCTGCCCTTTCTCGGTTAATTTGTCCTTGCTGCAGTTGTAAATAGGCCAAGCGCGAGCCGACTCCTCCTAGCAGGACAAGGCTAATTAATCCCATAATTAGCCATGACTGACGCTGACGACCGACTAGACGCTCCTTATCTTTGATTTTATTCTGTAATTTATTCGGCGCTGGCCGCGTCGGCGAGGTGAGCGTTTTTTTCCGTTTCAGTTTGACTTTGGTTTTTGAGAGGAGTCCGCTATTACGCATTTGCTTAAAGTTAAAAATTTAAAAGTTATTAGTCATCAGTTAGGGACTTGCGTGGGAATAATATCCCAGCCAGAAAATCGCTCTGTAGAAGAATTAGACCAGCCAGATGGCACATTATCAAAGCGCAAGTCCCTAACATCTCGAAGGCTCTCGCCCTACTTAGGGTGATCAGCAAACCTGATCGATCGGAGGGCGCAAGCTTTGCGCCCCTACAGTAACGGATTTTGTCCACAATGTAGGGGCGAACTGCGTTCGCCCAAAAGGTACATTATCAAAGCGCAAGTCCCTTATCAGATTTGAGTTCTAAGTGAGTAGTTTTAAATAGCACTTTCCTGATGTCTTTTCACTGTTTACTGGACGGCTACGCCGTGCCTTTGGCAACACTGAAAAGGACGCAATACTAGGTGATTTAGCTCCTCTGTTTACTAAAGTTCAGGGTATCTGCAATATATCTTAACAAAATAGGTGTAAATACTGGGAGTGGAAGGAACCACTCCAGACACAGAGGACACAAAGATTGATCGCTTCTATAGTAAGTTAAAGAGAGCGAGGAAACTGGCGCAGACATATAGTTAAGAGTTTGTCAAGTGTTTCTTAACTATGCTCAAAATGTAATCACACTGCGGATAGAATCCCCTTGGTGCATCAGGTCAAAGGCCTCGTTAATCCTTGCCAGAGGTAGAACGTGGGTGATTAAATCATCAATGTTAATCTTGCCGTCCATGTACCAATCGACTATTTTTGGTACATCTGTACGACCCCTTGCCCCACCAAAAGCCGTACCTTTCCAGACCCGTCCGGTGACTAATTGAAAAGGACGGGTACTAATTTCTTGGCCGGCCCCGGCTACACCGATAATAGTGGCAACACCCCAACCCTTATGGCAACATTCCAAAGCTTGACGCATAATCTGGACATTGCCGATACACTCAAAACTATAATCGGCCCCACCCTTAGTTAAATCCACCAGATAGGCCACTAAATCCCCCTCGATTTCTTGGGGATTAACAAAATGAGTCATCCCGAATTTGGTCGCTAAAGCTTGTTTCTGGGGATTGATATCGACCCCGACAATCATATCGGCCCCCACCAAACGGGCCCCTTGAATAACATTTAAACCGATACCTCCCAGACCAAAAACCACCACTTTTGCCCCCGGTTCCACTTTAGCGGTATTAATCACCGCACCGATACCTGTAGTGACTCCGCAGCCGATATAACAGACTTTTTCAAAGGGAGCATCGGGGCGAATCTTGGCTAGGGAAATCTCCGGCAGTACGGTATAGTTAGCAAAAGTCGAGGTTCCCATGTAGTGATAAAGAGGCTGACCATCGAGGGAAAAACGACTGGTTCCATCCGGCATTACTCCCCGACCTTGGGTAAGACGAATTGCTTGACAGAGATTGGTTTTAAAGCTGAGACAGTATTCGCACTGACGACATTCGGGAATGTATAGGGGAATAACATGATCCCCCACTTTTAGGCTAGTCACACCCTTTCCCACTTCTACCACGATTCCGGCCCCTTCATGGCCTAAAATTGAGGGAAATAAGCCTTCAGGATCGGCCCCAGAGAGAGTATAGGCATCGGTGTGACAAACTCCCGTGGCTTTGATTTCTACTAACACTTCCCCCGCTTGCGGTGCGGCTAATTTTACCGTTTCAATAGTTAGGGGTTTTCCCGCTTCTAGGGCAACTGCCGCTCGAACATCCATAGGCTCAAAGCAATAGGTTTTTTCCAGTATAATACCGTTAAACTGCTGAAGAGTTGTAATAGAACAATTCTAAACTTATCTCTATGTTAGTCCTCACCATCCGCGAAGAAGGAATTAACGATGGTGGCTTTACTGCTAGTCTCAATTTTGATAGCGGTAACAGCTACCCAATTACGGTTACTGACCCCTTTACTAACCAAGAAGAAAAAGACCTAGAATGGTACTTTGAGGAATGGTTAGTATTTCCCACCCTAGACACGGATAAAGCGCAAAAAGCCGCCAACAGTGTCCAAAACTATGGCGAAAACCTATTTAAACAGGTTTTCCAGAGTAATTTAAATGCTTATGGGGAATATCGAGACTTACGAAAACAGTTAAGTCAACTGCAAATTATCATCGAAAGTCAGTCGCCAGAATTTCAAGCTTTACATTGGGAAGCGCTGAAAGATCCTGATTTACCGCGTCCCTTTTCTATAGATTGTATCATCTCCCGCCAGCGTCGAGGGGCTACAGTTGTCCCGGTGCAAATGGCCACTTATCCTACTATCAATCTTCTGGTGGTGATTGCGCGTCCTAATGAGGAATCTGATGTTAACTATCGCACGATTTCCCGTCCTTTGGTAGAACTGGTAAATAGTAGTGAAATACCGGTAAAAATTGATATTTTGCGTCCCGGAACTTATGAATCACTAACCAGACATCTGGATGAGAAGGGAGAAGGATACTATCATGTTATTCATTTCGATGTTCATGGCGGATTGATGGAATATGAACAGTACCAAAGACAGGTTCACGGGGATTCTTGGCGCTATCAAAGGGGATGGGGACTGGAGGATTTAGCAGAATATGAGGGAGTAAAAGCTTTTCTGTTTCTGGAAGGAGAAGAAAAAGGTCAAGCGACTCCGGTAGAAGCGACGGAATTAGCGAATTTACTCACTGGGAAAAATATCCCTATTTGTATTCTCAATGCTTGTCAGTCAGCAAAGCAAATTTCCCAGGAATCAGAAGACTATCGGGAAACCAGTTTAGGAAGTCGTTTGATGACTGCGGGAATGCAAGCAGTGGTGGCGATGGGATATTCGGTGACGGTTTCTGCAGCTAAGTTGATGATGAAACCAATTTATCAGCAATTATTGAACGGAAAAGACCTAACGGAAGCGATGCGAAAAGGACGGTTAGAGTTATTCAATAATAAGCAACGCCGCGCCTATTATAATACGATAATAGATTTAGAAGATTGGTTATTACCGGTGATTTATTGTCGCGGTAAAATTAATCTCAATTTGCGTCCATTTACTCCAGAAGAGGAAGAAAAATACTGGGAACATATCGGCAATCAATATGTCTTTCCCTTACCAGAATACGGCTTTGTCGGCAGGGATTTAGAAATTCTCAAGATGGAAAAGGCGCTGCTGAAACATAATATCCTTTTACTCAAAGGAATGGGAGGGACAGGAAAAACTACCTTACTCAATTATCTACGAGAATGGTGGCAGAAAACCAACTGGGCGACCCATATTTTCTATTTTGGTTATGATAGAAAAGCTTGGACGTTAGAACAGATTGTCCATGAAATCGGTCAGGGAATTTATAATCGTTTTGAACAGGCGAGTTTCCAAGGGATGAACCTGAAAGCGCGGGTAAAGAAACTAGAGCAAAAACTCCGCAGTGAGGCGTATATTCTCATTTTAGATAATCTGGAGTCGGTGACGGGACAACCGTTAGCAATTCAGAATACTTTACCGGAGAATGAAAGGGAAGAAATCGCCGAATTTCTCAAGAATTTGGTCGGGGGAAAAACGAAGGTGATTTTGGGTTCTCGCAGTGAGGAAACTTGGCTGCAACGCAGGACTTTTAAGGAGAATATCTATCAGTTACAAGGATTAGACCAAGAGTCGAGAACTGAATTAGCGGAGAGAATTTTAGAACGTCAGGCGAAGAGTCGGAAAAATGCGATTAAAAAGGATGATTATTTTAAGCGCTTGATGAAATTGTTGGCGGGGTATCCGTTGGCGATGGAAGTGGTATTAGCGAATCTGAAGCGACAGTCACCGGAGGAGATTTGGCAAGGGTTACAGTTGGCGGAGTTAGCTGATGTGGGGGATAAGGATAAGACTAATAATATCATCAAATGTGTGGAATATTCCCACAGTAATTTGTCGGAGGAGGCGCAGAAGTTGTTACTCTGTTTAGCGCCGTTTAGTGGGTTTATTCCCAGGGGTGTTATTCCTATTTATAGCCAAAAACTACAGCAATTAGAACCTTTACAAGGCTATCAGTTTGACCAATTTGATGCAGCGATTGAAGAAGCAATTCATTGGGGGTTGCTTTCGCCGATGAGTGAAGAATTGCCGAGTTTATTGACTATCCAGCCCATTTTTCCCTACTTCCTGAAGACGAAGTTAAAGGAATTAGCACCAGAGACACAAGCAGCAATTTGGGAGGGTTTTAAGAATCATTACCGAGACTGGGCAGGTAATTATAGTAACTTACTAAATTCCAAAAATCCGCAAAATAAGCAGTGGGGGATATTGTTATGTCGCTGGGAGTATGAAAATCTGTTCAATGCGTTGCAGATTTGTTTGGAGAAGCAGGAAAGTATTGAGATCTTCTTTTGCTTACTTAATTATTTTGTTGTTACCAATGATGTTAGTAGCAGCCTGAAACTATGCGAGAGTGTTTGTCAAGCTTGTCAAGCTTATCCTGAACAGATTAAAACTGGGATAATCGGTGGTAATATTGCCAATGCTTTGGGCAATCTCGCCACCGCCTATAAATATACAAAAAACTATGAACAGGCGAAACAGACTTATCTAAAAGTCATTGAATTAACTCAAAATCTCCAAGGAGTGGACGAGCAACAAAAAGCCTCAATATTGGGATATATCTATCACAATTTGGGAGGAGTAGCGCAAGAATTGAGGGAATGGGAGCAAGCCCGAAGCTACTACCAGCAAGCTATTGAGATCTGCATTGAATATGGGGATCGCTACTCCCAAGCCAGCACCCTGCACCAGTTGGGAGGAGTAGCGCAAGAATTGAGGGAATGGGAGCTAGCCCGAAGCTACTACCAGCAAGCTATTGAGATCTGCATTGAATATGGGGATCGCTACTCCCAAGCCAGCACCCTGCACAATTTGGGAGTGGTAGCGCAAGAATTGAGGGAATGGGAGCAAGCCCGAAGCTACTACCAGCAAGCTCTTGAGATCTGCATTGAATATGGGGATCGCTACTCCCAAGCCAGCACCCTGCACCAGTTGGGAATCGTAGCGCAAGAATTGAGGGAATGGGAGCAAGCCCGAAGCTACTACCAGCAAGCTATTGAAATCAAGATTGAATATGGGGATCGCTTTTCCCAAGCCATACCCCTGCACCAGTTGGGAATCGTAGCGCAAGAATTGAGGGAATGGGAGCAAGCCCGAAGCTACTACCTGCAAGCTATTGAGATCAAGATTGAATATGGGGATCGCCACTCCCAAGCCAGCACCCTGCACCACTTGGGAAACCTAGCGCAAGAATTGAGGGAATGGGAGCAAGCCCGAAGCTACTACCAGCAAGCTCTTGAGATCCTCATTGAATATGGGGATCGCTACGGGCAAGCCAACCCCCTGAACGAGTTGGGAATGGTAGCGCAAGCATTGAGGGAATTGAGCCAAGCCAAAAGTTATTACCTGCAAGCCTTACAAATTTTGGCAGAATTTAACGATAATTACACCATACAAACCTATTCTTTGCCTCGTCTTGTTGCTCTTTATCAGCAAACGCAAGATGAGGAGATTTTTGTCGGTATTGCTTCTGTTTTCGGGATTGGGGTTGAGGAGTTGCGGGGTTTGCTGGAGGGTTAGGATGGGTTTTGGGCGTAGGCTGCGTGTTTGCGGCTATCAATTCAGTTAACGTAAGTAGCTGGTTATAATTAAATTAAAAATGGATTTTAGGTTCGATCCCCCCTGCCCCCCTTGATAAGGGGGGAATAACGAACCTAGTTTGTTGTTGCGCTTCAGCGCTAACTATTTCGGGCTTGCTGAAAAAGTAAGGGCGAAGCATTCGGATAGGAAATCTACGGTTTCAGCGATAGGTTATCGCCCGAATGCTTCGCCCCTACAATGTTGTGATCTACGGATGAGGTGTAATAGCGAGAATGGTGATTTCCCCCGAATGAGGTCCATAGCACCAGAAAATTCGATAGGCTCCCGGTGTATTCTGTTGGGCGTAGGCTTCAAAAACCTTCTGTGTTGAATCATAAGGGTTGTCGAGGGAATTAAATTCGTGGGTTTTTAGTCCTGGATGTCTTGGGTTTGTACTGAGGAGCTTGAGGGCTTTTGTTACCTGTTTGTAGAGACCCTCTTGTTTCGATGCTTTTGTCCTACCTTGAGCCAGGCGAGTCTTTTGAGCCTGTTCCGCTTCTGCTCGCAATTCAGATAGAGTATTGTAAAGTTTTGTAAAAAGTATATGCAAATGACTGCAAACAACTGCTAATATGGTTAGTGCAAGTTTACATTGCAGTTCACATGAAACTATCAGATTATGCTAAGAAAAAAGGGATCAGTTATGACACTGCTTGGAGAATGTGGAATCGAGGGCAGTTACAAGGAGAACGTCTTCCTACAGGAACAATTATTATTTTTGAAGATGACCGTT
>NZ_JADBVE010000133.1:0-5514 GCF_020245285.1 Microcystis sp. M31BS1 | reverse complement strand
TAGGGTTTGCTGAATAAATATGAAATGTAGGCGAGGTAAGGACTTTAGGGCCTTTCTCGCAAAACCTTGCACCTGTTTTGCGAGAATCGTGGTTCAAAACCTTGCCTCTTCATCAGCGATCCCATCCTGTAGGGGCGAAGCATTCGGATAGGAAATCTAAGGTTTCAGCGATAGGTTATTGCCCGAATGCTTCGCCCCTACTTTTTCAGCAAACCCTAAATAAGAACAACCTATGAATATTGAATCAACTAAAGTAACCCCCGAAGAAATTGCTCAGTTTCGCGCTGAATTGGCAGATAATCTAAGTGCGATTGCTGCTTTGGATGCGATTGATGAGTGCGACGGTTATCTTGAGGATGCTGTACCCGCAGGTTTTTGCATTTGACAAGATCAGTAATCGCATTATAATGGATGGAGAAAATTAGTTTTAGTTTTAACAATAGCACTATGGACAATACAACTCAGTTAACACCGGAAGAAATACAACACTATCGGCAGCAATTTAAGGATTATCCTGAAGCTTTGGATGCTTTAGACTTAATTGCAGAAACAGACGGCGATTTAATTAAATCTGCTGGTTTATTGGCAATGGAAACAGGTGTGAAGATTCCTACTAGAGCAGGGGAAGAAGATAATATTCTAGATAAATTAGCTAAAAAATGCCGTTCTATTGTGTGTGATGATGATTTTATAAATGATCTCATGAAAGATTTACTAACTGTAGCAGTAGCAACGTTAGCGGCGGGGGGACAAATCCCAATATCAGTAGCAACTTCTGTTGTTATTTATTTGGCGAAAAAGGGGATCAAACAATGGTGTCAATTTAATGCTTAATTCTATTGTCCAGATGCTATGAATGCAGCCCAATAGAAGGGATTTTTAAAGGGATATTCTTCAGGATTTTGTACTAATAATTGACGGGCTGATTCTTTATAAGATTTAGCTGTTCTTGGCTTATCATGACAGAGCTTATCTATCATTGAATCAGCTTCTAAAATAAATTGTTCACTTGTCAAATTCTTCAACCAATTTTGTGCCATTTTCAAAGCAACTGGTACAGAAACTTGCTGATTCTCATCAAATAAAATCTCATATAATTTAATCATCAAGAAGGAGGTTGATAGATCATTAACTGTCCATAAACTACTGACAACACTGGGACTTCCCGCAAACAGAAAACCACTGGGTAAACCGATATATTCATCGCTGATAGAGTTTAAATCAATTAAGCCAGTTTCGCAAGCGGAAAGGGTGATAAGGCGACATTTATGCAAGCGTAGTTCAAAGATTTCACCTAATGTTAAGGGTTCTTTATTGGCTAAGAATAAGGCGGATTCAAGGGGATTAGCTGGGTTAAAGCCTCCATGACAGGAGAAGTGATAACAGTGGTTATCTGAGGATTTGAGATGGGGAAGAACAGCGTTTTTAGTGGCGTTATCTTGGGCGATAACTTGAGGTTCAGTAAAGAAAGTTGAGAGGATATTAACTTCTAAGTCAGTGTAAAATAAGTCTTTGGTGGGGTTTTGAATAGCGAACAGTTTATTAAACTCGGAATGGTGAAAAGTTTGGGAAATTTTTTGCAAGATTTGACAACTAGGGGCATATTGTATATTGTATTTATCCTGTAAAATTTGGTTTTTGTTAATCGGGAAAGCGTGAATAGGGAGAATATGCAGAAACAAATGGGGGATAATAATTAACCGTTGACAAGTATCGGGAATGAGGGCAAGAATATCATTAATATGCAGAATATCAGCAAAAGTCTGTAAGAGGTTAGACAGTTGATTTCTCCATTCTTGCTTGCCATTTTTGGAGTAGTAAAGCTGTCGATAATTATTGAATGTATCCAAGAATTGATTTTTATCATTTTCGGAAGATTGCCAAACTTTAACCTCTCCATCAGCAGACACGACAAAAGCGAGTATTTTCTCGAATGTAATGTACCATTGTAGCAGACAAGTTTCGGCATCAGTTAAAGCCTGAATCTCTGTAAATGGGATAGGCTCAACTTTTTGAGTGAGGCTAAAGAGAGGATCTTTAATTTCTCTTGCAATAAAATCATCTAAGTCTTGTTGATATTCTTTTAGATGACTATGATCTTGAACGTAGGGAGTTAAGTGATCACTACGCATTGAATTATGGTTAATGCTTTGATGTTGTAAGCGAATTTGCTCGTTAACTACTCTTTGTTTTAATTCATCTAATTGAACCTTAATTTGTTGACTAACGCCTTGCGGTTGTAGATTTTTCTGAGTCATTAATTCCACCAGGTTACGCCCTTTACTGCGTTCGATATATTCTAGAGCAGTTTTGAGGTGTTGAAGGTTGTTTTCAATATAGTAAAGATTAAGGTAAGTAAGAACAAGACCTCCATAGGATTGTATGGCATCAGAGAGAATTTCTTGTTTTCTATAGCCTGTTACCGCTTCAATACGAATAGTTTCTGCTGCTTTTACCGCTAAGACAAACCCTTTGATAGCAATTTGCCAATTTTTGGCATTATAACCGTAAAATCCTAAGTTATGTGCAGTCTTAAAACATTTCTCAGGTAAAGCTTCTACAGTCTGAACAGTTAAAGCATTTTCATTGGCAGTGATCGCCAATTCTAAATTCTTAGCCTTATCCCCTTTCATTCTGTCATGATAAGCATTACCAAGGTTAAATTGTGTTGTAGCCCATTCATAAGGAAACTTTTCCCTGGTAAAGGTTCTTAAAGCAGATTCAAAACAGGTGATCGCTACTTCTAGATTCTCTGCTTTGTCTTCTTTAACTCTCTCATTGTAAGTAGTTCCCAAATTCTGTTGTGTCAACGCCCAATCATAGGGAAATTCATCAAAAGTATGAACCTTCAAAGCTTCTTTGTAACAAGTAATTGCGTTTTCTAAATTCTGCTCTCTATCTTCGCTGATTCTGTTATGGTAAGCACTACCAAGATTATTTTGTAGCTTGGCGAATTCTAGAGGAAAATCATCAGGTTTCACCAATTCTAATGACGCTTTAAAACAGTCAATAGCCTTTTCTTGATTTTCTGCCTTTTTCCCTTTAATTCGATCATGGTAAACATTTCCGAGATTCATTTGACTCATTGCCCATTTCTGAGCAAATCTTTCTCTTTCAATCGTATAAATTTTTAATGCCGCTTCAAAACAAGTAATAGCGATTTCTAAATTCTCTGCTTTATCTCCTTTGATTCTTGCCTGATAAACATTCCCCAAAGTATTTTGTGTTTTTGCCCAGTGTATGGGGAAATTGTCAGAGTTAACAACTTGTAATGATGCTTGACAACAGGCAATAGCGATTTCTAAATTCTCTGCTTTATTTTCTTCAATTCTGTCAATGTAAACTTCGGCTAGATCTACTTGTACACCTGCCCAATTTAAAGGAAAATTCTTAAAAGTATAAATTTTTAATGCCTGTTGATAACAATCAATAGCAAATTCTAAATTTTTGGCTTTATCTCCTTCGATTCTATAGCTATAAGTCGTCCCTAAATTGTTTTGTATCTTTGCAAACTGATCAGGAAAATTATCAACATTGTAAACTTTTAATGCTTCTGAAAAACAAAATATTGCAATTTCTAAATTGTCTGTTTTTTTGCCTTCAATTCTCTCAAAATATGCTTTTCCAAGATTAATATATGAGTCTGCCCATTCATTGGGAAAATTATTATAACTGTAAATTCTAAATGATTCTCTTAAATAAAAAATAGCCTTTTCTAAATTTTCTCTCTTTTTTTCTTTTATTCTCTCTAAATAAGCACCACCCAAATTAAATTGCCCTCTTGCCCATTCATTGGGAAAAGTATTGATCTTATAGACTCTTAACGATTCCAGAAAATAATTAATCGACTGTTCTACATTCTCTTCTTTTTCTCCTTTGATCCTTTGTAAATAAACATTACCGAGATTATTTTGTACTTTTGCCCATTCCTTGGGAAAACTTTCAATATTATAGACGATTAAGGAGTTTTCGCAATAACCAATGGCTATTTCTATATTCTCTTTTTTCTTTTGCTCAATTATCTCTAAGTTAGTAGTTTGTAAGTAAGCATTGACTAAGTGAATGTGGGTATTTGCCCATTCACGAGGGAAAGCCTCGAAGGTACGCACTTTTAAAGCTTTTTTACAACAATCAATAGCAGTTTTTATATTTTCTGCTTTATCACCTTTTATTCTTTCAATGTAAACATTACTCATATTATGTTGCACCATTGCATATTCATAGGGAAAAGCATCTAGAGTATAAATTTTTAACGCTTCTTGAAAAGAATTAATCGCTTTTTCTATATTCTCAGTTTTTTTCCCTTCAATTCTCTCGGCATAAACATTTCCCATATTCATTTGCGTCATTGCCCAATACACAGGGAATGTTTTAGGTTGATAAACTATTAAAGCCGCTTGATAAGCTTTAATGCTAATTTCTAAATTGTTTTTGAGGCTACCAAAAGGAAACTCATTAATTAGATTTCCAAACATTAAAACGACTGCTGCTGTAAATTGTGCTTTTTGTGGATGCAGATTAGAGAAGATATTTGTAGCCCATTGATAAAGAAATTCTCCAAAATTTTCATCGAGTTTATCTAAATTATTTTGACAGAAAGTATAAACTGCTTCAGGATTAAACCTGTTTTTATCAATAAGTTAACTCAGTTGCAAGACATTATCTAGAAAAACTTGATAGTCTTCAGGTTTAATTTTCTTTGGAGTTTCGTTTTCTACTCTTTGAGAAGGCGGAGTTATAGTTTTTCCTTTTGGTACAAATTCCCAATTGTGTCCTAACTGGTGACAAAACAAGAAAATCTCCTCAGCTTTCATAGCTTCAACACTCGGTACAGGAAAATTCTGCTCCCCTAATTGTCGTGCAAAATTGCTTGCATCTGCTGAAGATTCAAATATTAATATTGTGTTTTTTTCTTGATTACTTATTGTATGAATTCCCTCATTATCTGTTCCAACATTATAGAGAAGAACATAAACAGTATGAGGCATTTGATCGAATGTTCCTGTTGATATACTCGAAGGTTCACTATCAAATAACCCTAACGCTTCCGCTAACTGTTGCGCCATATTCAGCAACCATCGCGCCTCATTTTCCCTTCCTGCATTCCCGTATTGTTGCGCTACTGCTACCATTACCTGTACCAACCCCTCATCCAGCAATTCCCGATTTTCCTGTAAGATTCGGGGTTCATCGCTATTATTGCAAGATAATAGCTGATTAATGAGGTTTAGGTAGGCTTGGGTGCGTTGTTCGTTCATGGCGTGGCGGCTGGGGAATTGATGGGTAGGGGCGAAGCATTCGGATAGAAAATTTAGGGTTTCAGCGATAGGTTATTGTCCGAATGCTTCGCCCGTACAGGGATTGAATGGGGAGATTATCAGAATTGTATCACAGGGATGATAGGCTAAGGTTATTGTCTGGGGTAGGGGCGAAGCATTCGGATAGAAAATTTAGGGTTTCAGCGATAGGTTATTGTCCGAATGCTTCGCCCGTACAGGGATTGAATGGGGAGAT
>NZ_JADBVE010000132.1:0-9585 GCF_020245285.1 Microcystis sp. M31BS1 | reverse complement strand
TTCATAATAAATTTGGCAGAGGATTAAAGATTAGTTATTGTGACTAACTATTTTGATTAGAAAAAGATAAACTTGAGAATCTTCAGTCAAATTTATTGACTCAAAATTAGCTGTACTTAATTTAAATGAATCAACCCTAGTGCAACCCGGGCGACGGTATCCTCTAAACTTTCACCTCCGGGAGGACGGGTAAAATAGGATCTACGCCATTCCTTAACCTGTGCCTCTCCGAATTTAGTGGCAGTTTCGGCTTTATTTAAACCCTGTAAATCACCATAATAGCGTTCGTCGATGGCCTGACTGGGAAAAATCGGAATTTCCTGACTGGGATCACCATCGTACCGATCCCAGCCGTGCCAATCAGGATCATCGCTATCGTGTTTAAAAATAGGGATTTTACCGGCGCGAATTTCATCACACTCAGTCAGACAAATTATTGCCGTTTCCATAGTGCGAATTAGGAGACTGGTAAAACAAACATCGATCGTGATATTGGCTTCTTTCAGTTTACAGGCAGCGATCATCGCTTCCGCACGACCGCGTTCACTTAAGGGAACATCGACCCATCCAGTGAATTTATTGGCCGCATTCCAAAGACTTTGGCCGTGACGAATTAATACAAGTTTTGACATGAGTTTTCTTGGGAAGTGGGGAAGTGGGGAAGTGGGGAAGTGGGGTGTGGGGTGTGGGGTGTGGGGTGTGGGGTGTGGGGTGTGGGGTGTGGGGTGTGGGGTGTGGGGTGTGGGGTGTGGGGAGAATAAATAGAAATAATCTCCTGTCTCCTATCTTCTGTCCCCTGACTCCCGACTCCTAGAACTTACGAAATGGTGTGAATTTTGAGGAAATTGGTGCCTTTAGTTTTCTGCATGGGAATTCCCGCCATAATCAGGATTTTATCGCCCGATTGCGCTAGATTTTTCTGAATTAGAATTGATTCCGTTTGCTTTAACACATCCTCAAAGACGGACACCTGATGATCAAGAAGAATCGGGATCACACCCCAGACTAGATTGAGACGGTGATAGACGCGTTTGTTGGGAGTCATGGCAATCACAGGAACTGAGGGACGTTCCTTAGAAGCCAGTAGCGAAGTGTAGCCAGAGGTGGTAAAAGTAACAATATAACGGAGATCAAGGGTTTGATCGATCGCCACCAAAGCCTCACTGAGAGCGTGAGTTTCATCGGACTGATTGGGGGGAGCATTATCAAACTTCACATCCGCTTCCACATCATGGGCGATTTTGGCCAACATAGCCACCGCTTTGACGGGAAAATCTCCCACTGCTGATTCCCCCGATAACATCACCGCATCGGTTCCATCGATAATTGCATTAGCCACATCACTGGCCTCGGCCCGAGTCGGTCGGGGATTGTGAATCATGCTTTCTAACATCTGGGTGGCAGTGATGACGGGAATAGTTTTCATGTTGCAGAGTTTGATAATGCGTTTTTGCAACATAGGGACTTTTTCGGGACTCAATTCTACCCCCAAATCGCCCCGGGCCACCATAATTCCGTCACATTCCTCGACAATTGACTCTAAATTTTCGATCGCTTGCGGTTTTTCAATTTTAGCCATCACTGGCACATCCCCATGATTTCTCTCGGCTAAAAATGCCTTAATCGCTTTGATATCTTCTCCTTTACGAACAAAACTGAGGGAAACCCAATCAACCCCCTGAGAAAGACCAAATTCTAGGTCTTGTTTGTCTTTTTCGGTCATGGAAGGTAAACGCAAATTGAGACGGGGTAGATTAACTCCCTTGCGACTCTTGAGAATCCCTCCTTCCAACACTTGACATTTTAGGTTTTTTCCGTTAATTTCAACGATTTTTAGCTCTAATAAGCCATCATCAAGGAGAATTTGCTCACCTAACTTGGCTTCCTCGGCCAGATAGGGATAATCGATCGAAACGGTGTTCGCTTCTCCCCGATACTCATCCATGGGGACAAGGGTGAGATAATCGCCGTCGTTGATGGTAATCGAACCATTGGGGAGATTACCAACGCGAATTTTTGGCCCTTGTAAATCTTGCAAGAGAGTGATAGGATTGTCTAATTCTTGAGAAATTTGCCGTAAAAGGCTAACAACTCTCGCATGATCCTCGTAGCTACCGTGGGAAAAGTTTAGCCGCGCTACATTCATCCCCGCACCGATCATTTCCTTGAGGACTTCCGGCGAATTACTGGCAGGGCCGATCGTGGCTACGATCTTAGTTCTATGGGTGATAATTGACATGGAACCCTTACTAATCGATCTTGGGACGATTACATGATATTCACTTTAGGTTAACTAACGGTGAAGCGGAAAACAAATTAAGCTTTTCCACAGAGTTGCAATCGCTCCCGGTCCTCTCCTTAGCAGTCAGGAGTCAGCTATCAGCGGCAACGGTTGAGAGCTTTCACGGTACGATAAACTAATAACCATCTCCGCTCGTTTAGATTTCGTTATGACCAACACATTAGACGATAAAGCCATAGTCAAGGACTATTTTAACGCCACGGGATTCGATCGCTGGCGCCGGATTTATGGGGATGGCGAAGTTAACAAAGTACAAAAAGATATTCGCATCGGTCATCAACAGACGATCGATACTGTTATCGGTTGGTTAGAAAGTGATGACAATTTGCCCGAACTCTCGATCTGTGATGCCGGTTGTGGAGTCGGTAGTCTTAGTATTCCCCTTGCTAAAGCGGGCGCAACTATTTTCGCCAGTGATATTTCTGAGAAAATGGTGACAGAAGCCAAGGAAAGAGCAGCCAAAGAGTTAGCAGATACCGGTAAACTCACCTTTGCCGTTCAAGATTTAGAAGCATTAACCGGCCAATATCACACAGTCATCTGTCTTGATGTTCTCATTCACTATCCCACAGAAGAAGCATTAGGAATGATTAAACACCTGGGATCCCTAGCTCAATCCCGTTTAATCCTCAGTTTTGCTCCTAAAACCTGTTTATTAACCATTCTCAAGAAAATTGGTCAATTTTTCCCAGGTCCGAGTAAAACCACTCGCGCTTATCAACACAAGGAAAAAACTATTATCGCCGCTCTCAACGAAAATGGCTTTAAAATCGAACGGACGAGTATGACTAGCACTCGTTTCTATTTTTCCCGTATCCTCGAAGCTGTCCGCAGTGAATAAATAATGGCAGTCACCACCAGCAAATTAATCGAGTGGAAACAGCAAAAACGCGCGATTGTCACCCTCACAGCTTGGGATTATCCGATCGCGCGACTGCTCGATCGAGCAGGAATTGATATTATCTTGGTAGGTGATTCCTTGGCTATGACCGCTTTGGGCTATCCTACCACTTTACCGATCACCCTCGAGGCGATGATTCACCACGCGGCGGCCGTGTCTCGCGGGGTAAAACAAGCTTTAGTTGTCTGTGATTTGCCTTTTCTCAGCTATCAGGAAAGTGTCAGTCAGGCAATTCACTCGGCGGGAAGGATGTTAAAGGAAGCGGGAGTGCAAGGGGTAAAATTAGAGGGAGGTTATCCCGCTATGATCGAGACTATTAGCCGTTTAACCGAGATAGGCATCCCTGTTATGGGTCATATCGGATTAACTCCCCAGTCGGTGCATCGCTTAGGATACCGTCAGCAGGGAAAAACCCCATCGGATGCACAAAGATTAATCGAGGAAGCTTTAGCCTTGGAGAAAGCGGGAGTATTTGCCCTGGTTTTGGAACATATTCCCGCCAATTTAGCCGCTACTATCACCGATAAATTGACTATCCCGACGATTGGTATCGGTGCGGGGGAAGATTGTGATGGTCAGGTGTTAGTAACGGCGGATATTCTAGGATTAACCGAAAAAGCTCCCCCTTTTGCCAAAGTTTATGCTAATTTAAGCGAGACAATTACAAAAGCAGTTCTGGAATTTGCCAAGGATGTGAGGAGAAATGAATAGCGGCGAAAAAGCCACCTTTGGGGCCGGTTGTTTTTGGAAAACCGAGGACGCATTTCGGCGTTTATCGGGGGTTTTAGCGACTTCTGTGGGTTATATGGGGGGACATTTCCCCAATCCTAGTTATCTCGATGTGTTATCGCGAATTACCGGTCATGCGGAAGTGGCACAAATTGCCTATAATCCCCAAGAGATAAGCTACGAGGCGTTATTAGCCGTTTTTTGGTCAATTCACGATCCGACTCAGTTAAATCGCCAAGGACCGGACCGGGGAGAACAATATCGATCGATTATTTTTTATCACACCCCGGAACAAAAGTTAATCGCCACCGCTTCCAAGGGTCAACTACAACTATCGGGAAAGTTCCAGCAGGATATCGTTACTTTGATCGAACCCGCAGGAGATTATTATCGGGCCGATCAGTCCCATCAACAGTATTTAGAGAAAAAACAGGCTCGATCGGTCGAGGATTTCCAGAAGAAAATATCAAAACAGGTTCGGGGTATAATGTAAAATTGCTTTCGCAGGAGATCAGGAAAAATGCCCGAGGCGGTCGGAGTCATTCAAACGTTGGGTTTTCCCCCCGTTTTAGCGGCGGCGGATGCCATGGTTAAAGGGGGACGAGTCACCCTAGTTTATTTTGATCTAGCGGAAAGGGGCGAATTTTTAGTGGCGATTCGCGGTCCGATTTCCGAGGTTAAACCAGCAGTAGAGGCAGGATTAGCGGCGGCGATGACCGCTTTTGGTGGTAATGTGGTCAGTCATTACATCGTACCGAATCCTCCAGAAAATGTACTGGCGGTTTTACCAGTGCAGCATACGGCTAAGTCGGACCGTTTTCGCAGTTAATTTCCCTAGGGATTGGCCCCAAACTAGACTATAGTTAAAGACTGGAAAATAGATTGGATTCTATCAATTGAACTTATCTGATTTTTGTTATTAGGAGTTAATTTATGACAGCCCAACCCGCGGTGGGATCGATCGAGACCAAAGGTTTCCCCGGTATTCTAGCGGCCGCCGATGCGATGGTAAAAGCAGGACGGATCACGATTGTTGGTTATTTAAGGGCAGGAAGCGCCCGTTTTACCCTCAATATTCGTGGGGATGTACAGGAGGTAAAAACCGCTATGGCTGCCGGCATTGAAGCCGTCAATAAAACCGAGGGGGCAGCTTTAGAAACCTGGGTAATTATTCCCCGTCCTCACGATAACGTGGTGGCTATTCTACCGATCGATTATAGCGAGGCAGTGGAACCTTTTCGCGCTGCTGCCGACGGTGCGATGGCACCAATCCGTCGTTAATATTCAAGGTCAATTTTTTGTTACTGGTTGGAACTTGTCTAGTTCCAACTTAGTTTTTAATGATGATTTAAGTTGGCTCTTCGGTTTGTGTTATGCAATGGACGGGGGTTATAAGGGATGTAACCCTTATATAGAAAGGCATTTAGCGATTTTTGTCAATTGTTTCTTATCTAGAGCGAACTAATCAATTAAGTCTCTTACCAGATAAGGATTTAGTCGATTTATGCCCCCCTATCGAACCATACCAAGTAACGAAGAGCCTTTAAGTTTTAGTCAGAAAACCGAATTTGATAATTGCTGCAACAGTTGCACCGATAACAGTGACTATCAAAGCCCATATTTGAGCCGTTGCCCTTTCTTTCAAGTCTTTGACATCTTCTTTGAGTTGGGAAACTTCGGTCTCTATTTTCGGCAATACTTCTAGTTTTGTTTCGATTCCCTTCAGGTTTCTGACATCTTCTTTGAGTTGGGAAACTTCGCCCTCTATTTTCGGCAATACTTCTAGTTTTGTTTCGATTCCCTTCAGGTTTCTGACATCTTCTTTGAGTTGGGAAACTTCGGCCTCTATTTTCGGTAATATTTCTAGTTTTGTTTCGATTCGCTCTAACCGATTGTCAAGTTTAGCGAGAATATCTTTTAAGTCAGTTTCAATGATAATAGGGTTACTCATGGGGAGATTCCTAGATTTTTATGGCTTTGTTTATTGTCAGGTTTGGGAATCGCCGTCTGTTTTACGGTGGCGAGGATATCAGGTCTTACTCGACTCGATTAAAGCGCTAGTCAACCCTTCTAGGGTGTATTCTTGCGCCTCGATATCAACACGACCAAATAACTCTTGACAGGTTTTTGAAGTTTGCGGACCGATAGAAGCCAGACAAACTTTTTCTAAGAGGGAATTAACTGATAATTCTGCCGTTTCTTGCAGCAATAACCGATAAAAATTCTGGACGGTTTTGGAACTAGCAAAGGTGACTATATCGACTTTCCCGTCTCGAAACGCTTCCCATATCTGACTATCCATGCGTGCGGGACATCCGGAATAATATGCGGCCACTTCCGTCACCTGACCAGCTTTGGCCGTTAATTCCTTAACTAATATCTCCCTCCCTCCCGTTTCCACGCGAGGAAAGAGGAATTTTTGCCCCCTAATCGGGTCGGGAAACTCGTTTACCAAAGCATCGGCGACAAAATCCCCCGGGATAAAATCCGCTTTTAATCCCCGTGAGTGTAAAACTTGGCTGGTTTTTTTGCCCACCACGGCGATTTTTACGGTCGCTAAAGCCCTAGCATCTTTTCCCCAAAATGTCAAGCGATCAAAGAAAAAATTAACAGCATTGGCAGAAGTTAAAATCAGCCAATCAAACTCTTTTAACTGAGCGATGGCATCGTCTAAACCTTGCCAACTGTCGGGGGGACGAATCTCTAAAGCGGGCATTTCTAGGACTTCTGCGCCTTGATTTTGCAAAATTTCGCTAAATTGACTCGTTTGCTCGGCGGCACGGGTAATAACAATTGTTTTACCGCCTAGGGGTGGGGGAGAGGACATAATCGCCAGATCCACAACTTGACCAATGACCATAATAGAGGGTGAGAGGGACACCCCGGCGGTTTGAGCGAGAATATTTTCTAAAGTGCCGCGCCAAATTTGTTGCTCCTTGCGTCCCGCCTGACGGATAATAGCGATCGAGTCGTGAATATTTCGCCCATTTTGGCATAATTTCTCGATAATTTGCCCTAAAGACTGACCAGCCATCAATAGTACCAGTGTATCAATTTTCCCTAAAGCTGACCAATCGAGAGACTCGGGCTCGTGAGCGCTCAAGACCGCAAAACAGCGACTAATATCCTTTTCGGTCAGGGGAATTCCAGCCAATAAAGGAGCGGCCAAAGCGGAGGAAATACCGGTTATCAGTTCAAAATCACAGCCAGCCTGCTTTAAGGCTAACATTTCAGGATATACTCGCCCAAAAACCCCCGGATCGCCACTTTTAAGCCGAATAACTCGTTTTCCCTCTTGACAATAATTAACCAGTATCCGATTAATCTGATTCTGCTCGGCCCCGGGTTGTCCCCCCCGTTTGCCCACATCCACTAAAACACAGGTTTTCGGCACTAGGGAGAAGATTTGACTATCCACTAGGGCATCGTACAGCAAAACCTCGGCCGTGGCTAAAATTGCTCGCGCTTGCAGGGTGAGAAAAATGCTCTGACCGATTCCCGCACCGAGAAGATAAACTTTACCCCGGGGATGGACGACTGCTGACATAATCGCAAATTTGGGTTTAGTCTTTAATTTAGCACTGGAGAACTGCCAAAAGCGCGGGGACTGGAGAAGAAACAAATTACTAACGCAACAAGGGCAGCAGTAAAGTGACGAAATAATATACTAGGGGAGCAGTGAAGACATAACTATCAGTGCGGTCGAGTATGCCACCGTGACCAGGGATTAACTGCCCGGAATCCTTGACCCCGGCATCGCGTTTCATCATCGATTCGGTCAAATCGCCCAATAAACTGACAATACCAATTAATAAGCCCAAAATTAAGCCCGTCAGCTGCCAATAGGGCCAATCTAAATACCAAGCACCCAACTCGGCCACCGCTATACTGCCTAAAATGCCAAAAAAGGAACCTTCCACGGTTTTTTTGGGACTAATCAGCGATAAACTGGTTTTCCCTAACCATTTTCCCATGATATAAGCTCCGATATCGGCGGCCCAAATGCAACCGAAGGCCAGAAAAGTCACCGTCAAAGCAGCGGGGAATAATTTCGGTTCCATCCACGATTCCGGCCAATATCCCATCAGGGGTAAGTTACTGGCCATGGCCACGGGACTACTTTCGGGGGAAAAACCGACCCGTAAACGAATCCAATAACTGGGTAAGTAACCACCGTAAAACAGACCGAGAATTGAGGTGGAAATGTCGGCAATTGTCGCCATTTTTGGCTGAAAGAGCAGATAAAAGCAAATTAACGCCCCAGCCAGGGGAAACATGGCATCGGTGAGGGGGGCCGCCATAGTTGCCGTCAGCAGTAGTAATTGTGAAACTACGAGAGTGGTTTTAGCGGCCGGTTCAATGCCTTTGGCGCGAACTAAGCGAAAATACTCTAATTGTCCCAAAAAGACGATAACACCGATGCCGAGGGTGAAATACCAACCCCCAACGATAATAATTCCCAGTGCGAAGGCAATGGCAAAAATAGCGCTGACAATGCGTGGCCAAGGCATGGTTAATCCAGAGAAGTTAGGCGGCATTGTCATAATTATATAGATTAAGAAAACTTTATGGAAGGTTATCCCCAATTAAAGTTTATCGCCGCTCAGGATAAACATGGGATCAACGGCGGCAAAAACTTGCTGAATACCCCTAGTTTCTAGGCGATTTACTGCCGCTTGGACAATCTCGATATTACGAGCCTGTAAATTAGAAAAGCCTTCGGAAAATTGATAGAGGGTTTCTAAATTATTGGCCGTAGCCACGATGCGGCCGTTGGGTTTCAGGTATTGCCACACTTCTTGCAGGACCGATTTAATCGGTTTGCCGCCCTCGATACAGACGCGATCGGGTGCTAGGGATATATTGGGCAGACAATCGGGCGCGCTGCCTTCAAAAACCGTAACATTTTTTACCCCAAAGCGCTCGCAATTACGGCGGATTAAACTGGCCACTTCTTCATCCCTTTCAATGGCAATAATCGGACTATTGGGGCATAATAAGCCAATTTCAACGGGAATAGTGCCGGTTCCTGCGCCGATATCCCAGAAAACCCCCCCATCACCTAACCTCAAAGCGGAAATCATCAATAATCTCACCTCGCGTTTACTCAAGGGAATCCCGGGCAAACGTTCAAACAATTCATCGGGAATACCGGGGGTTTTATATAACCAAGTCATGGGGAATCAATTATTGAGAAGCTTCACTACCAAGCATTATTATATAAATTTGTCCAAGTTTCTTTATTAAGTAAACAGGGACTTTTCTAGTGGGACTTAGGCGTTTTCGGTCAGCAAAAAAGGCTCAAACCATTACGGGACAAAGGGTTAACCTCGATTGATGATTTTCCTTGATATATCTGGGTTTCAGCGATTTTGGGCTTCTCGAAGTAAATCCCAAGCGGGGATTGGAGTTGAGGCTTTTCTCGATTTGTTTTTTGTCTAAGTCCCACTAGAGATAAAACCCTGATTATAGGAAACTATTACCGAAAATGTCGGATGAATGCCCCCGCTACATTTTTCAACAAGATACTCACCAATAACAGTTAACAGTTAACAGTTACCAGTTATCAGTTTTTCCCCCACTGTTAACTGATAACTGTTCACTGACAACTGAAGAGACACCATGGGTTAATAAATTAAACTCTCAAGCTCGT
>NZ_JADBVE010000131.1:0-2804 GCF_020245285.1 Microcystis sp. M31BS1 | reverse complement strand
TCTTTCCGAAAGTCCTTGACTTGTTTTAGTTTTTCTATTAAGCTCAACATATATTTAAAAAGTTGGCGGTCACTTCTCATTTTACCTGATAGTGATCGCTTTTACTTTTGATATTCTGATGGGAGAATGAAACAGCCCTAGGGATCGGGGGGGGGCAGCTGGGGTGTGGGGTTTTACCGATAGGTTATTGCCCGAATGCTTCGCCCCTACAGGATGCGATCGCCGCTCAAGTGGCGAGAAAAAGCCAGATCAGCAGTCTCGATCACCTTTAATAGCTGTTCGATGCGGTTTTCCGTCGGGGGGGCCAAACAGGGAAAAACGGCTAAACCGGGGATTTGATTGGCTACCTCGGTGACAGCCACATCAAGGGTGACTAGGGGTAAATTAGCGAGGGTTTGCGACTCGCTCAAGGTTTGCAGATAAGAGTATAAATCTTCTGCGATCGAACTATCGATTAAGATAGCGTCCACCTCCCAGACAGTGGCTAAAAGTTCCGCCTGTTCGCAACTATCGGCCTCGATAAAACGATAATTTTCCCGAACTAATTGATTATTCCAAATCCAACTAAAGGAAGATAAATCGGAGAAATTGGGGGCATAATGACCGTGTAAACGCAGCAGAGTCGGAGCAGTGCGCCGTTTTCGGCTAGTAACGGGAGAAACGGTCAGATTTAGGCAAGCTTGCAGAGCAGCCGAGGTGATCGGCGGAACCAGAAAACTATCGGCCCCTTGCTGTTGACTGCGGTTGCGCTCGGAATCGGCGGCGGTGACAATAACTTTTATATCTTTGGTTTGGGGATGGGATTTCAGCAGTGTTAACACATCCCAACCGGACAAGAGGGGGAGATTGGGATTGAGAAAAACACAACGGGGTTTTAACTGACGGGCTTTTTCGATCGCCTCAGTGCCGCTACGGGCGATAATGGCTTTTAATCCCAATTCACTTAAGCGATCGACAAACTGTTCGATCACTTGGGGATTAGCTTCCACCACTAACACCAGACGTTGGGGAGTGGCGGACTCTTGGTCTGCACCTTGGGGATGAACTGGCAGTAGTAAAGTAAATTCACTACCTTCCTGGGCCTTGGAGACAAAAGATAGATCGCCACCGTGACAACGCGCTAATTTTTGGCTGAGGACTAAACCTAAACCTGCGCCCTCAAATTGACGGGTGAAAGGACTTTCTAGCTGTTGGAATTTCTGAAAAATCAGATGCTGGGATTCTTCCGGAATACCGATTCCCGTATCCCAGACGGTAAAAGCCAGCCAATTTTCCCAACGATTGACTTTAATGCCCAAATTACCGCCATCAACGGTAAATTTTACCGCATTATCTAACAAATGCACTAACATCTGTTGTAAACGGGTTTCATCGGCCAGGACATAATCTAACCCCGATTCGATGTCAAGACGATAGCTGCTGGGGAGATCAAGACGTTGGGGATATTTATCGACGATGATATTGTAAACCCGTTGACAGAGGCGATCGATTTTGACTCTAGTTAAAGTTAATTGTAGTTGTCCTGTCTCTAGGCGGGTTAAATCGAGGAGATCATTAACCAAAGCCATTAACTGGCGACCGCTGCGATAGATTAAATCGGCATATTTGGACTGTCGGGGGTTAAGTTCACCGATTTTTTGTTCCCGTAGCAGATTGGAGAGACCGATAACGGCGGTGAGGGGCGATTTAAACTCATGGCTAACACAGGCGAGAAATTCATCCTTAAGACGATTTAAATGGACTAAATCGGCATTTTTAACCGCTAATTCCTGACAATATTGCTGTTGTTCGGTGATATCGGTGGCTAACAGTAACCACAGTCCTGAAGCTTTCTCGATCAAAGGATAATTATCCGTTAAATTTAACGGCGCGGACAACAGGCGCCAAGTCTTGGCTACACCCGATGTCACCGTTTCTAGACGCTGGGGAAACAGGGGGGGAGTAGGGGATGGGAGGGTTAAGGGGTCATTAACCAAAGCAAAGGGAGATTTATCAATATTAGCTGGGAAAGCTGCCCCGATTTGTTGACACCAAGCCTGATTTTGATATAAAATCCCTGCTTCTGGACTGTAGAGCAGCAGCGGCAGCGGTAATTGTTCCAGAAATTCCAGAGGATGATCGCTGCGGGGGGGGAAATTGCGATCGCTGATGCGGGGCTGGGGAGGGGGATCATCAAGAATCGAGCCCCCGAGACAAAATTGGAGAAGTTTGCCGGTGTCTAAACGTCCTAACAGTTTGCCCTGAGCATCCACTAAAATAGGGGCTTTTGCGATCGCTTCTCCCCTCAGGGTGGCCAGAAACTCACTCACGGCCATGCGCGAGTTCAGAGGGATAATCGGACGCAGCCAACCGCTCAGATCCAGACAGTTGGGGGAGGGGTTTCTGATTTCGGGATGCTGTTGTTGATAGAGGAGGTAAGCGATCAGGGCTTGACTCTCAATCAGTCCTAGGGGACAATACCGCTCATCCACCACCACGATCACTTCTGGATTGCCCGTATTAATTAAATCGCAAAGACTGGCCCGGTCAACAATTAATTCACAGGTAGTGACGGATTGATTAAAGTGATGGAGGCTGAGGGTAACGCTAGGCATGGGGATAATTGGGGGGCGGTGGCGGTAACTTTAGGGCATAATTAACAAACTGATGGCCAAACTATTAGTAGGGAGCATCTCACCTTTGCAATGAGCATAAATACTTAGTAGAAAAATAGGCTTTTCGAGGGTAATTCTTGTTTTAATTCTCCATGTACGCGGTCTTTAAAAGCCTCTATTTCGTTCCAAGACACGATTAAGAGTGGCTTT
>NZ_JADBVE010000130.1:0-25028 GCF_020245285.1 Microcystis sp. M31BS1 | reverse complement strand
TTTTGCTAATAAACATAGCAAAATTATAGATGATTTCCTGACCTAAGATCACATTTTATTCTTTTTTCCACTTCAATCTAAGAATTGAGAAAAAAGCAAAACCCTCCATTATACCATAAAAAAATTATGCAAGAGGTCTAGTCTTTTTTCCGACTTACGAAGAAACCGTGGGTTATCAATTTTATCCCCATTAGAGTCAGTTAAGAAATGGTTTAAACCTAAATCAATCCCTACTTCTTTTCCTGTAGAGTCAAAGGGTTCTACTCTCTCAATGTCTAAGACAAATTGACAATAAAAGCCATCTGCTCGTTTAATAAGCCTGACTCTTTTGATAGTAGATTTATCGAGAATCTCACGGTTAAAAGTGCCGATTAACTTTAATTTTCCTATCCCTGTTTTATCCGTGATGTGGATAAACTTTTTGTCTTCTGTTAGTTTCCAACCAGAAGTTTTGTACTCGACAGACCTTGAAAACTTTTTGAATTTGGGATAGCCTTTTTTTGCCAAACCCCTTTGACAATTGTCGTAGAAACGGGATATAGAAAACCAAGCTCTTTCGGCACTTGCTTGACGAGCCATAGAGTTGAGTTTACCAACAAAAGAGAACTCAGGACTATTAGATAATTCGGTAGTTAGCCTACACAAAGTAGCATAGTTAACCTGATCTTCTTTGGTAGAGTCCATCCAAAATCTTAGACATTTGTTCCGAATAAACTGTCCCACCCTGATAGCCTCTTGAATGGCTATCTTTTGGGAAGGATTGACTTTTAACTTAAACTCTATGACTCGCATCGATTCGACCTCTCAATGTGTTAAGTAGGGAGGCACAATTATTTGTAGGATGGGTTAGCGGTAGCGTAACATGAGCAGGCGTTGGGTTTCATGCTTCAACCCAACCTACGTTCATCTTATATTTAATTCCACCCACCCACTTATATTATGAGTATAGTAATTCATTGTAAAAAGTGTCAAGAGCATAAAAACTAATTATTTTAAGACTCGTAGAGCCACTTTTAATCTCACCGTACATATAGTTCTTGTGACAAAATATCATCGGAAAGTATTCCAGAAAAAGCATTTAGAGTTTTTGAGAATAGTTTTTCAAAACATAGCTGAGAAATGGAAGGCGAAGGTAATAGAGATTAACGGAGAATCAGACCATGTTCACATTCTTTTAACTTACCCACCCCATAAGCTGTTAAGTAGTCTAATCGCTAACTTAAAATCAACTTCTTGCCAGCTGATGTGGGATAACTTTTCAGACCACTTGAAAGAGATATATGGTCAAGATAAGAGAATTTTGTGGACAGGGGCATATTTTGTGGCTAGTTGTGGCGGTGTCACAATAGACCAACTTAAGAAATATGTCGAGAATCAAGACTCCCCTGAATATTAGCTGTGCTTCGCTGTTTTATGCTGGTCGGTTTTTCATCTCGTCAGTGAAACCGAGGGTTCCTTCAAACCGACATTTAAGGTAAAAATTAATAACCACAATCAGTAATCAGTAATCAGTAATCAGTGACCAGTAATCAGTAATCAGTGATCAGTCATCGGTCATCAGTCATCGGTAATTGGATAATATCTTTAGGCCTTTTTGATCTCAAAAAGTTCTGGGCATGGGAGTGAGCGGGGGGAAAATTCAGGGACTTTTTCCCTGAATTTTAGCTAATTGACCACCCAAAAATGGGTGAAACCCCACAACCTACCCCTAGGAAAAACTTTTTGCCGCAAACCCTACTTATTTTTTGGCGGTTTTAACACAATCGAGGGTACGGACGATGGCGGCTGCCGCATAGTTACGACGGGCGGGGTCATTTGGTACAAAAGAACTACCTTGTTCGTTCAAGGGAGAGGCCACAGCGCAAAATCCCGACATCTGGGTAATTAAACCGGCGGCCCAATGACCAGAAGTATCGGAAAAATTGGCGGGGGTTTTAGTTTGGGCCAAATCGGGGGCTTGTTTTTGCTGAGTTTTCAGGTAGGTGGCGGCCTGTTTGAGAATCGCCATCAATTCGGCCCGGGTGATGGGGTCGGTGGGACGGAATTCGCCGTTAGCTTTGCCGGCAACAATACCATTGGCCCGGGCCCATTGGATTTTTTTGGCACTCCAGCGCGTCGCTTCTACGTCGTTAAAACTGCCGCTGCCGGGGGGAATATCTTCTAGGTTAATTTTGGTGACAGTTCCCATCCCTTCAATAATCATCGAGACGAATTGTTCCCTGGTGACGGGATTTTCGGGGCGGAAGCTGTTATCTTCTTTAAAACCAGCCACTACCCCAATCGCGATCGCTTTTTCAATCTCAGTTTTATAAATATCGCCGCTAATATCCTGAAAACTGGCCCCAGAAGTGGGGGGAGGAGTGGTTTCGTTGATGGGAGGTCTGCCGGCGGCCGCGAGAACTTCCGCTTCTTTGCCGCTAAAGTAGAAGTGGCCTAAACTTTTGCCTTCAAAGGTACGACGGCTAAATCTCCAACCCGGTTCGAGGATAATTTTCATAAATCCTGTTTGCATTCCTCGGGTTCTTCCCACCACTAATTCCGGTCTGCGAGCATCCCGGGGAGTTCCGACTAAGTATAATTCGCCATTGCGTTCCACAATACGCAGCATGTAATCTAGCCCAAAATCCCGGCCATCGAGACGGATAGAATAACCATTACTATCGGTGGCGCGGCGACAAATGCCGGTAAAGTCAAAGTTGAGGAGTAGAGGGTCAATCATGACCGGACCTGAGCCGCTTTCGCTCCAACACTTCTGTTTTCCCTGGATTTGTTCCAATACTAGGAGGTCAAATTTATTACCTCCGTAGGGACGAGCGATCGCTACTACTTGGGTCTGCTCGATGTCCTGTTCGTCAAAGTTGGCCGCTGGTGCGGCAGTTATGCCCAAGGTCATTAGGGCGGTTAGGGCGATCGATAATCTGGCTTTCATGATCTTTATCTATAAGACGATTTTTGCAGTAAAAATAATAGACGTGCTAATCCCAATATTCTAGGACTGAATACTTCCGGTTGTTGTTCCGGACTGCGCCGGATTGTTGTCTGTCTGCACAAGTTTTCTCTCAATCTTCAATTTCCGAACCTATTTATCCTGGCCATATTCTGCTTGAACTGGTGGGTTGATCAATATTAATTCGGTTAGCTGTTGAAACTGGCGAGATTTTGGCGGATTGTTGAAAATTTTAGCCAGCCATTCAAGTCTTAGGCTAAGATGGGGAGAGAGGCTTTTAATTGGCCGCAGCCCTTGACTTCCTCACAGGATTTAAGCCCAATAATTGCCTAAAAAATTGCAATTAATCGATTTGGGGACATCAGTGCTGCGGTGAATTATCATAGTTCATTAGCTCTAGTGAGCCATTGTCCTTTCTTTGGTGTGTGTGAGGTAAACAATTATGAGTAACTCCCCTGGCGATCCTTCTCCTCGTCCTCATCTTTTTCTGAGTATCGGTCGATTTTTACGCCGGCCTTCTACTTTAATTGTTGGGGGAATTACTCTCCTAGGAATTACCTCCCTTGGCTATTTTACTGCTCGTTATTTAGTTTATGAACGTCTCACCCCAATTTTAGACAATATCTTCAGTGAAATGCTGCACAGACCCGTCAGGGTAGGTAAGATAGAGGGCTTTTATTTTAATCGCATTCGTATCGGTAAATCAGAAATTCCAGCTACGGCCAATTCTGCTGATAGTTTATCTATTGATGCGATCGAATTGGGATTAAATCCGCTGCCCTTACTTTTAGGTCTGCCGCTGCCGGTTGATGTCAAGTTAATTAATCCCAGTATTTATCTCGATCAGGATAAAAATGGTCAATGGCTCGATAATTTAGAAAAAATATCTAGTAACTTTGAGCGGGAGGCACCTATTAAGTTAAATCTGGGTGTTCAGGTGGAGAAGGGAGCTATTACTATCCAACCCTATGCCCTGAAAAAACCGATAGAAATTAAGGCCGATGGTCAAGGAAGATTTATTGATAATCAAAGGCAGCCTCTCACCTACGATTTTAGCGCAGAAATCCTCAAAAGTCAAGTAAAAATTCAAGGAGAAACGGCGTTAAAAACGGGTGAAAGCCTAACTAATCTTCAGATCGACCGTTTAAACTTAAGTCAACTATTAACTTTAATTCCTAATCGCAATTTTCAATTAAATCAAGGACAAGTAAATGCTAATATTGCTCTCAATATTCCCAGTTGGGCAAAGCTAAATCAAAGTCAAGGTAATGGCAATTTTCAGGTGACGGAAGTAGCGGGAAAATTCCAACCTTTCCAGTATCCAATTAAGCTAACAACTAAGTTAAATTTACAGGGAGACAAAGTATTAGTTGAACAGGCGAACGCAAGTATTGGCAAGATTAAAACTGAGGTGAGAGGAGAAGTAAATTGGCAAACTGGTTATCATCTCAAGGTCGCTCTAGAATCGGTGGATTTACAACAGCTTTTAAGAATTATTTATCTGCAATCACCTCTAGATTTACGGGGAGAAGCACGCTCTACTTTTCAAGTGACGGGAAAATTAGATCAACCTCTAATTAAAGGAACCGTTAGCAGCAGCAAACCGATTATTTTTGAGCAAATTCCTATTAAATCAATAACCAGTAATTTTCAAACAAATCTCAATAGTCTTAATTTAGATAAAATTAAAATTAAACCCGTCGCAGGTGGAGAAATTAAAGGAGAAGGAAAATTGCAGTTAAATATTCTGCAATCCCTGCAAAAAAATCAACCTCTTGACGGGACAAAAATGCCGATTAATTTGAATTTACAAGCCAATTTTCCCACGAGAAAAATTTTATCTCAATTTGCGACAATTCCCGCTAAAATTAATATAAATGATCTGCAAGCTAATATTAAAGCTAGGGGTAGTTTAGGACTGCCACAATTATTAATTAATTGGCAAATACCCACGGTTAATCAGTCAGGATTACTCAATGTTGCTGGGGAGGGTAAAGTATTTTTAGGGGGCAACAAAATAAATTTAACCGATACGGTCATTAAAACAAATGGCGGCAAACTACAGGTTAATGGCAATAGTGATTTTACTAGCAAATTAGTCCGGGCAAAAATCACGGGTAATAACTTTTTATTGACTCCTTTTGTGCCTCTTGTTTGTCAATATTTAGATAGCATTTGCCCCTACCTAGAAACCTTAGAACCCTTAAACTTAGAGACAGCTAATATTCAAGTTAGTGGCAAAATTGACCAACTTAATATTAACACTTTAAACGGAATCGCTAACTTAAAAATTAGCAGTAAACAAGGCACAATTTTAGTCAATAGTCAAGTATTGCAGGGAAATCTTCAGGCTAAAGCTGTCTTAGCGGGATTGCCGATTAATTCCCTATTGCCTAACTTACCAACCCGGGTTAAATTAACGCGATCACAGATTAATTTACAAGGTTATTTAGGGGAATTACTAAATAATAAAAATAATATTTTCAGCAGTTGGCAAGGTCAAGGTAATATGCAGTTATTAGTGGATAATAATCCTTTAATTGCCACAGCCAAACTGAATCAAGGTTTCCTGACAGGAACAGTTAATACCAGTGGGATTAGTCTTAATCCTCTAGTGGAAAATTTAACAGTTCCCGTCAGTTTAGGCAGGGCAAAAATCAGCTTTGCTGGCAGGATAAATTCTCTGATTAGCGGTACTTTAACGGATTTAAAAACTTGGCGCGGAGAGGGAGATATACAGTTATTTGTCAATAATCGATCCCTAAAAACTACCGCCCAACTGGAACAAGGTATTTTAAGCGGTATAGTTAATACGGCTGGCATTAACTTAAATCCGTTTTTACCCAATATAAATATTCCTGTTAGTCTAGGGAAAACCCAAGTCAATTTCACCAGTGCAATCAATAATTTACTAGCGGGAAAAATCCCTAATTTGTCCACAGTCAATGCTAGGGTAAATACTCGGTTGTTAGTGGATAATAATGCGATTAATACTGATATTCAGTTAAACAACGGGATTTTTAATATTCTCAGTAGTTTAGAGAATTTTCAGACTAATATTCCCATACCTTTGAATATTTCCCAAACCAGGTTTCAAGCAACAGGAAATGCCCAAACTATTTTCGACTCCCTGCTAGAAAAACGACTCAACTTAAGCAGTATCAAAGCAGTTTTTAACTCTCGTATTAATGTAGCTAAAGGAGAAATTAAAGCTAAGGGACAACTGAATAATAATTTCTGGCAAAGTGATATTATTGCCGCTAATCTCGATCCCGCTGCCGTACTAAGACAATTACCAGCAATAAAATCAATCTCGATTCCAAAATTAGATTTCAAGGCAAATCTAGCGGGAAACATTGAAGAAATTTGGCAGGGAGTAACACCGATTCAGGTTAATAACCTTTCGGCACAGTGGGGAGAAAATAGCTTTGATGTGCGCGGAAATATTCTTTTAGCTAATCTTACCAGTCAACCCGATATCGCTGAGGTTAACTTAAATCTACAGGCAAAAACCGACCTTGCTACTGTACCCTTAGCTGAGATTATATCGCTTTTACCGATCGATCCTCGTTTGAAACCCAGAGAATCGACACTGACAGGGTTCGGAGAATTTCAAGGAAAAATCACAGGAAAAAATCTCTTAACTGCTTGGCAAAAAGTGGGAAATATACAAATCAAAGGAGATATAAATTTAGCTAACTTTAGCATTAATGACCGACCCTTTGAACCTATCTTAAAAGGAAGTATGCAAGCAGGAATCGGTCAAAATATTAGTTTAAATCTGCGGGGAAATCAGGACATTATTGACCTAACTTTCGATCCTTGTCAACAAAATAATTGTCTGCTGCCCTATCTTCCCTTAGGGATAAATATTCGCCAAGCTTTTGGAAATAAAACTCCTTTTTTAGCAACAGCTAAACGAAGGGGAGAAAATTTAAATGTTCAGATTGCCGATTTTCCCCTAGAAATCCTGAAAATATCTCCCACGGCAGCCTACAATATTCCAGGGATTATTGCTGGACAAGTGAATGCTAATCTAGACATCAATTTATTTAACTTACAGGGTGAGGGACAACTAGAGATTAATCGACCTAGTTTAGGTAACTTAATCGGGGAAAAATTAACGGCAAAGTTGGTTTATCGGGATTCCATAGTTCAACTGCAAGAAGGTAGTTTGCAAGCGGGTGCAAGTCAATATAATCTGCAAGGTTTATTTAATTGGCAAACCCAAGCAATAGAAGCTAAACTCAGGGTAGATCAAGGTTATATTCAAGATTTATTATCAGTTGCTAGTATCTATGATTTAACCAGTTTAATCACCCTTTTCTCCTCAGAGAATAACCCAGCTATTCAACTTAGTCCCCTAGAAGTAGGTAATCCCGAAGCTTCCCTGGCACAACAGGTAAATTTGCGGGCAAAAATTGAAGAAATAATCCAGCAATTAGCACGGGAAAGAGGGGTGGTCGGGATACCTTCTGAACTGGATTTTCGCGGCCGTTATCAAGCAAATATAGCCTTAACTGGGACTTTAAAAAATCCCGATCTTAGCGTAAAATTTCAGGGCAATAGATGGGAATGGCGACCCCAAAGACCGACGGTAAATATTGTTAACCCTCTGGGAATTGTCACCACCGATACCCAATTAATTCCGATTGATGAAGTAACAATTAATCTTAACTTAAATCGTCAGTTGCTCAGGATAGAACCGATTAGATTAAAATCACGAGATTCTTCCGTATTTTTAGCGGGTGATTTTTCCCTAAAAAAAGTAGAGGGAACTTTTGCCGTGGAAAATCTTTCTCTCGATCTCTTGAGAAATTTTGTGCAGTTTCCCTTGGATGTATCCGGTAGTCTAAAAACTCAAGGACAAATTACAGGAACCTTATTAAATCCTCGTATTCAGGGTAACTTTGCCTTTATTGATGGTGCAATTAATGCCCAAAATATTAATCAAGATATAATTGGTTTATTTACCTATAATCAGTATCGTTTTGATTTGCGGACAACCTCCTCCGAATCAATCCAACTCTATGCCAGCATTCCCTATCCTCCCTTACCGGGTAATGATCAATTAAAAATCCAAGCAAAATTGGGAACCGATGCAATTAAATTAATTGAAGCTATCAGTCAAAACACCATTGAATGGGTTAACGGTGAGGGAGAGGTAGTTCTTTCAGCGACGGGAAGATTAGATATAAAAGAGGGTTTAAAAATCAAAGATTTAGAAGCAAATGGTATAGTTACTCTCGATAATGCCGCTATCCGCAGTGTTGCTTTTCCAGAGATTTTAACCGTAAATGGCCGCATTGGTCTAACCCCTGAAAGCTTAACAGTAGAGGAATTACAAGGCTCGATCGCTGATAGACAAATTTCTGTGGTGGGAGTTTTACCTTTCTTTCAAGCCATCAAAAATAATCCTAATCCCTTAACAGTTAATATTCAAGAGGGAGATATAGCAATTAATGGTCTTTATCGGGGATTAATTGCTGGGAATGCCATGGTAACGGGAACAATTCAGCAACCAATTATCGGGGGGAATGTGCGTCTTTCTAGGGGGAAAGTTTTTCTTCCTCGCACCCCAGAAATTAATCAAGAAACCGATAAACCGGTGAGTCGCTGGCTGCAGCCTCTCAACATTCCTCAGACGACAAATATTACTCCAGTTTTAAATAATTTCCAGGTGTCTTTAGCGGGATTATCCATCGAACAAGAACCTTTGTATCAATTTGATTTTAGTGGTGCTTTAACCTTGAACGGTCCGCTCACTTCACTGGAGAGATTACAAACCAATGGAGTGATTAATCTCGATCGAGGACGGGTTAGTTACATCGATACGCGTTTTCTTCTTAACCGACGCAATCAGAATGTTATTGTTTTCGATTCTAGTCGCGGGTTGGGACTTTTTAATCCCTTTGTTGATATTCAACTGCGAACAATTCTCAGCGAATTTTCTCAATCTCGTGATTTTGCTATCTCCCGTCCGGGGGGGGATTTTCCTAGTAATGAAATTCCCGATGATAGCCTCAATCGCATTCAAAGGATCGATGTCACCCTCAGCGTTGAAGGTGAATTAAATCGCTTGCTACCAAATTTAGGTCGTAACGTCAATGAAGTGTGCCAAATTCGTCCCGATAGTCCCCCTTTTCCCCTAGAGGAAAACTATACAAATGCAGAATTACAAAAAGTCGCTAATTGTTTACAAGCATTGGCTTTTGCTAGAGGTGAAGATGAGGGATTGCTTAATACTCCCCTAGTTAAATTAACCAGCACTCCCCCCCGCAGCCAAGGGGAAATCGTTCGACTTTTGGGGGAACAATTGCTGTCAGTTTTTAATGGTTTACAGGGGAGAAATACAGAACAATTAATTCAATTTGGAGTGGTTCAGTTGGCGATTCCCCTCTTAGCTCAAGGAGTCGTGTATGATGTGGAAAATGCGGTTAGTAATGCGATCGGAGCAACGGATTTTAATATTCTTCCCAATTTGGAAACCGTCTATCGAGTTAATTCCCAGTCTTTTATCCGCTTCTCCTACGATTACAATTTGAATGAGTTTACCGTCCGCTATCAAACCCAATTTTAAAGTAAGATTGAGAGATATAGCATAATTCAGAAGTTAGGAGACAAGGGAAAATTAGGTTATACTTCATCTTACTTGATATTCTATGATTATTCGCGAGGCTAAAGAAACAGATTTACCAACAATTATCGAGATTTATAATGCTGCTGTTCCCACTCGCAAGGCAACCGCAGATTTAAAGCCTATTTCCCTCGAAAGTCGGCGAGAATGGTTTGAAAAGCACGATCCTGAACAGTATCCCATCTGGGTAATAGTGATCGAAGGTCGGGTGGTGGGTTGGCTGAGTTTACAGATGTTTTATGGTCGTGTCGCTTACCAAAAAACGGCAGAGGTTAGTTTATATATTGCCCCCGATTATCAAGGTCGTGGAATCGGTAAATTATTAGTAGAATATGCCTTGGAGCGCTGTCCCCAATTGGGTATATCTAATCTTATCTGTATTATTTTTGCCCACAATCAAGCCAGTATTTGTCTCTTTGAAAAATTCGGCTTTCAACGATGGGGTTATTTACCCCAAATTGCCGCTCTAGACGATTTTCTGGCTGATGTGGTCATTTTAGGGAAAAAAGTCGCTTAAATAGGCAATTTCTCCATAGCTAGACTAAATTCTAGACTTAATTGAATATAAGCATTTTCTGATTCGCCTAGAGATGGTTTCTGGGTGAGAGAAAAGAGATAGTCCTCATACCAAATCTCAGAACTTCCCGCACATTTTTCGTCTCTAAATAACCATTGTTGAAACACTTGTTCTCTACCATCCTGAGGGGCAACAATCTGATAAACTTTAAGAGATTTTTTAGCAATTCTCCGGCTGCCCTTGCTGGTTAATTCATAACCTAACAAGTTCAAACAATTACGAATAATCGTCAGAGGACGGGAAGTATGAGAGAGATTAATCTTGGTGATAGTTTTAATCTCGTTGCGGTTTTTAATGGCGATTTCAGCCATTTTTTGTAAGTCGGCATCATGATTAGTTAATTCTCTTTCAGGATTAGCTAATAATACGGGAATTCCTAACACTTCTAACGTCCCGATAATCACTCCTAATTGACTACCATTAAAATCGGGAATAAATAAACTTCCCTGACCTGATTCTATCAGTTTACGGGCAATTAAAGCATCTCGATCGCACAAAAATTGTCGCCCAATTGTCAAAAAGTAATGTAGGCGTAGTTCTTGATACCATCCCTGATCATCTTTACTCACTAATTGCGGTGTGACGGGGATTCCATAGCGTTTATATAGGTCATATTTCCTGATAATTCTCCTTTCTTTCACTGACTTAATTAACTGTTTTTTTAGCCAACGATATTCTGATTCTGTGATCTC
This sequence comes from Microcystis sp. M31BS1, assembly GCF_020245285.1. Taxonomy (NCBI): domain Bacteria; kingdom Bacillati; phylum Cyanobacteriota; class Cyanophyceae; order Chroococcales; family Microcystaceae; genus Microcystis; species Microcystis sp. M31BS1. The sequence goes on along the minus strand of NZ_JADBVE010000130.1, from coordinate 14,175 downwards.
GGCTGCGCTGGCAATTTCCTCGCATTCAGAACGATAATTATGTTCCCTAATTTCCTCAATTGCTTCCGTTAACTGATTATTTATTTCTAGTTCTTCTTCCTGATTCCGTTCTTTAATTCTCTGGCCTTCTGCTTGTAAAATTCCTAGAATTGACTGACGATAATTAAGCATATAAGCATTTACTCGTACAGCCATTTTAGCCCAGCAGAGGAGAGATTCCGCTTGAAAAATTGTATCTAAATCCTCCAGAGATTCTAAATCTGATTGGTGTAGTAAGCGAATATTAACCTCCGTTAGTCGGTGTCCAGAGGTGAGAAGTTTGGGGATAGAAGTGGAACCATTGCCCACCTGATTAAATCCGTACACTGCTGACCAAATATAACGAGGAATATTCTCTCTAATTCTCCCTAAAAATTGAGCGATAGAAGTGGGAGTTTGAATCCCCTGTGCTAAACACCAAACCGAGGTAAAGTGTTGCTGAATATCAATACTAATTCCCGTTTCGATCGCAGGACTAGCTAGAACTATATCATAGTTAAGCAACAATTGATTTAAATTGCCAATCGCCTCATAGGCAGCCTGACTATAATCTTGCAATGACTCTGAGTCTATCCGCAAAATTTTCTTCTGGGGAAATTGCTTTTTTAGATAAGATTCTAGGGTAATTGTTCCCCATTTACTGGTTAACTTTTGTGCTGACAGACAAACAAAAGGTTTTCCTCCCTCTTTAATATGTTTGACTAAATCATTAACTAGCTGTTGGGGAGTATTATTAGAGTAGTTATAAACTCGCCAAGCTTCCTGCTCATTAGGTTTCCACTCGTTACTAATCAAGAAAGTTTCTAGTTTAATTGCCGCTAGAGAAGTTAAGTATTCTAGGGAAATATCACTTAAATCAGCATCGGCAACTAGGACTTTGCCCCCACTGCTGACCACAGTTTGCAGCAGGGACTTTAGGGATCTTAAAATTGCCACACGATTAGTTTTACAAGTATCCCCATTTAACCCATGCCATAGAACCTGTTCGATCTCATCGATAATAATGATAGCTTCTCGCCAATCTTCCGCTTGAAATTTAGCTTGTGATTGGGGATGGAGAGAGTCAATACATAAACCATAACCGTAAATTTGTGCCGCAGGATTGTCCCTAACTTGACTGATATAGTTTAAACCAAAGCGTTGACATAACTCCTCCACCAGTTTCACCCGATGACCGATAACTAAAACTTTTTGTTGATTGGCAATAGCCTGTTTAACTATCTTGGCTAAAAACTCAGTTTTCCCCGTACCTTTAGCCGATTTAATCGCCATTAACTGCGCTGATGTAGGGATGGCAATATCTGGCAAGTAACGGCTATTTAACTCTAGATGAGGTGGGAGAGTTAAACTATTTAAACTCGCTGCCTTCCAAATTTCCCAAGAGGTAGCTTTTTGATAGACTTGTTGGAAGTAATCTTCCCCTCGATTGATTAGTAAATCATCCACCCCTTTACCATCAGCAGCATCCCAAGTAACCACCTTTACCTCACAGTTAGCCTGACTGAATAGATAACCCATTCTCTGTAAAGCTAAATTAACCGCTTGTTGGGTTTTTGGTTTAGTTTCTTGATCAAAAACTAGATAAATCTTTCGTCCGGAATTAGCTAATTTTTCCAGCTGCGGAATTAGATGAGATTTGCCGATTCTCCTACCTAGTTCGTCCTTGGGAGTACGATAACCATTGTGAATCCCTGGTAAGGCAATTGTCACATAACCTGCTGTTAGTAATGCCCCCGCTTTTTTCGCTCCTTCCGTAAGACAAATAGGTATCTCTGGATGTTTGATTACCCAAGACCAAAAACCGAGATCCTCTTGCTTATTATCCACTTCTTCAGTTAAAATATTAATACTGATAGACTGGGCTATCCTTTGCCAAATTTTCAGGGGAACCCGCAAAGCAAAGACTCCCGTAGGGGTTTGGGGGGGATGTTCGTACTTAATCGGTTTAGCCTTATCGAAGCTTAAACGGGGAAAATCGGGCTTAAAACAGCCCCAAAGGTCATAATTACCAGTTAATAAGTCAATTCCTGAACACCACCAACCGCCTTGACTGGTATGTTCATAACGCTTGAGAATACTATCCCTAACCCTGCCATCATTGCGTCGCGGTAATTCTTGGGAGTAGAGTAGGTATTCACTGGGAGATAACCCCGCTAAACTGGTGACATTGAGATGGATTAACTCCGCGTCCACCCCGCTACCACGCCATTCTTCTAAATATTTCATCCTTGTCCTCTACTGGCTAGACGCTATATATAGCGTTTTTGTCCTATTATTCTAGCGGTAAGCCACTAAATAGCGAAAAGAGAAATTTTACTCTCTCAGAGGTTCTCGGAGGAAATTTGACTTTTAATCCACTCTTGTCTGAGATTATCGAAAAGTTAAGTAGTCGTGCAAAAGGAGACAGGCTTCGGCCGTGAGATCAGGCTTCGACGGTGAGCTCAGCCGGTAGTGATCCGATAGTAGTGGCGTAGCTCTCTTGCTTATCTAGCCTGAGTTGTAAAGATTCACAAGCTTCAATATTTCGTTGTCCTAAATGGGGTTCTTGCCATACCATCAAAAATGGTTCTACACATAATGGCAAACCAAAACGTAAGGGTAAAGATTGTGGTCGTCAGTTTGTAATTAATCCTAGTAATAAAACCGTCTCTAACGAAAACAAAAAATTAATAGTTTGGGATCAATAGCTCGGGTAATTTCACATTCACGGCAACCAGTGGTCAAAGCACTCTTGAGATTTTGGGAATACTTGGGACTCCTAACGATAGTTCTGATATTGCCTTTGATGATTTAATAGTGAGTACCGTAGCCGTACCCGTACCCGTACCCGAATCTGAACCTCTAGCCATGTTAGGTTTAGTAACCGTTATCGGATTCGGTACCGGCTTGCGGCGGAAACTTGCTAAGAATAGTCAGAAAAAATAAGTCCCGCAAAAATAAGAAAAAGGGACAGAAATAACCTTGATCCTATTCCTTTTGTCTCGTGCCAAGGTTCTACATTGGCACGAGAAAAGGGAGGATATTCCTCCCTTCCCTGATGGGTTACACAAGAACTAGAACCTCTGGAAGTGCGTTGCAAGGGAGATGCTTGCAACGAGGTAAGTAGGGAGGCACAATTATTTGTAGGATGGGTTAGCGGTGGCGCAACATGATCGGACGTTGGGTTTCATGCTTCAACCCAACCTACGTTCTGGAAGTGCGTTGCAAGGGAGGGACTGGCAACGAGATGGAAATGAGAAGAACCCTTTACTGATTAATTTTTCACAAAAGTAAATTTACCATTTTTACCATCGGCATCCATTTTAATTTGTGCCACGGAGAATTTATCCTGAATGATTTCCCCTTCGGGAGTAAAAGCAATATCTCCCAGGACAGTGACATACTTACCCGCTAAAATTTCCTGATTTAATTGTTGGCGAATTTGTTCGAGGGAAAGTGTACTGAGTTTATTTTTATCATCTACTCGTTTTAAGGCCTCGACAAAAACTTGAATTCCCGTAAAAGCTTGAGCAGTAAATTGGGGCGGTGCTTTTTTATTTTCTGCTGTATAAGCGGCGACAAAATCCCGATTAATAGGATTATCTAATTCCGGATTATAAGCTTGAGCGATGAGAATACCATCACATTGAGCTTGACAAACTGGTAAAATATTAGAAGTATTTAAACCATTGCCACCAATAATTAACCCCTGATAACCTAATTGTCGCAACTGTTTGACCAAATTGCCCCCGTCAGCAACCAAACCAGAAATAACCACTAAATCTGGTTTAATATTAATAGCGGCGGTGGCTTGGTTTTGAAAATCTGTATCGGTGGTTTGGAATTTCTGCACGGTGACAATATCAAGATTTAAACTCTTTAGGGTTTCTTGAAAAGTTTCCGTTTCCGATTTACTAAAAGCATCATTTTGGGCAAAAAAGACAGCCACTTTTTTAATCTTGGGATCGATTTTTAAAGCGGTTTTAACCGCATTGGGAGCGACCACAGCCACAGGAGCAGACACCCTACCCACATATTCACCGATCTGGGGGATACCTTTAGCCGTGTTAGACGGGCCGAGAATGGGAACTTTGGCTCGATCGGCGATCGGACTAGCGGCAAAAGCTTGCTGGGACAGGGACGGACCGAGAATACCCACCACTTTATCTTGAGTAATTAGGGTATTTATGGCGTTGATCGCGCCCTGTTCATCCCCGGCCACATCCTGGATAATAACTTTAATCGGTGTTCCATTGACTCCGCCCTTTTTATTAAAATATGTTTCAGCCATCTTGACACCGATCACCTGTTCCTGTCCCAATAGGGCGAGATTACTGGTTTGAGCTAAAGCTGCACCGATGGGAATAGCAGCAGTGGCGGCGTTTTCTGCGGGACTGGGGTTAGTTTGACTGGTGGGAGTGCCGGAATTACAGGCCACCACTAAACCAAAAGTGACTAGGGATAGTATTAAGGGGATTAATAAACGTTTTCTGAGCATCTTAACTCTCCTGAGGATGATATTGTTGATGACACTATTATTTCGCTAATCGGGTTGATTTCAGCGATAATTCTCGACGCGATCGAACCAGATTCTGCTCCCTTAGCGGCTCTTCTCGACTTTGTGTGATAATTTTTGCTTATGGAATCGTGAAATGCTTATCGGGTAACACTTTTAGGACTATTTTGTCGAAGAAACTATCAGTATAGACCTCGTTTCCACACAGAAACCAGAAGAGCCCCTTAGCGTCCTTTCTTTCCCCTAATTTTGTCGATTAACCTCCCCGTCTCACCTCCCTTTTCAGAAAAACGATTTGCCTTTTCTGGTTCTGTCGCCTAACCTAGTAGTTAGGGAATTTATTATCGCCTTTCCCGTTCACAAAACCCAGCAAGCGAAAACATCCATTTAAGATTATGACTAACCCCGTTATTCACGCCTTTTTCCTCGGACGAGCGATCGCTGAAGTGGTCAGTGAACAGCTAGAAGATGCGTTCACCAACGCTTTAAGCGAATTAGGCAAATTTGATGCCGAACAACGGGAAAACCTGCGGCAATTCGTCGAAGAAGTGCAAATGAGAGCCGATCGAGCCATGGAAAAGGGAGTATATACTGAGACAGACTCCAGTGGTTCCTCCAGTGCCGATGTGCAGGAAAACATCGACGAAATGCGGGCCGAAATCGCCCAATTGCGCTCGGAACTAAAAAACTACCAGAATTAACCCAAAACCCTCTTTTAGTCGCTTTAAAGCCCCAAAAATTGCGTGTCAGCCCTTCTACCCGTCCCCGTTACCCTAGAGTTAAACCCAGCAATGCCGGCCCTCCAAGTCGCCAAAAATAGCTATCGTTGGAATCGAGAAAACTATTCCATCAATCGTCGTCGTCTAGATATTTGGCGATTCGTTCTGACTGTACTTTATCAATTCTGGCTCAACGGTAAAAAATGGAGCTATAACGGTGGCTATAGCCAGGAAAAACTCGCCAGCAGACGCAGAAAACAAGCCGCTTGGATTCGGGAAACCATGCTAGAATTGGGTCCAACTTTTATTAAAGTCGGTCAACTGTTCTCCACCCGGGCCGATCTTTTTCCCCTCGAATATGTGGAAGAACTCTCGAAACTACAGGATCAGGTTCCCGCATTTACCTACGAACAGGCCAGCAAAATTATCGAGGTATCCCTCGGTAAACCCCTCAATCAACTCTTTAAAAGCTTCGATCCCATCCCCCTAGCAGCCGCTAGTTTAGGACAAGTTCACCGGGCCCAACTGAAGAGCGGGGAAGATGTGGTGGTCAAAGTCCAACGGCCCGGATTGAAAAAATTATTTAGTATCGATCTGACCATCCTAAAAAAAATCGCCCAATATTTCCAAAATCATCCCAAATGGGGTAAAGGTCGCGATTGGACGGGTATTTATGAAGAATGCTGTAAAATTCTCTGGGAAGAAACCGATTATCTCAATGAAGGTCGTAATGCCGACACTTTTCGCCGTAATTTTCGCGGGGAAGATTGGGTGAAAGTACCGAAAGTCTATTGGCGCTACACCTCTCCCCGGGTTTTAACCCTAGAATACCTCCCCGGCATCAAAATCAGTCATTATGAAGCCCTAGAAGCAGCCGGACTCGATCGCAAATTGTTGGCTAAACTAGGGGCAAAAGCTTATCTAATTCAACTACTCAATAACGGCTTTTTTCACGCAGATCCTCACCCCGGCAATATTGCCGTTGATAGTGATGGTTCCCTAATTTTCTACGATTTCGGCATGATGGGACAAATTAAAACCAACGTGCGCGAAAAATTAATGCAGACTCTCTTGGGAATTGCCCAAAAAGATGCCGATCGCGTGGTCACTTCTCTGGTGGATTTAGGAGCATTAACTGCTAATGGTGATATGGGAGCAGTGCGGCGATCGATCCAGTATATGCTCGATAACTTCATGGATAAACCCTTTGAGGAACAGTCCGTAGCCTCTATCAGCGATGATCTCTATGAAATCGCCTACGATCAGCCTTTTCGCTTTCCCGCTACCTTTACCTTCGTCATGCGGGCATTTTCTACCCTAGAAGGGGTAGGCAAAGGACTCGATCCCGAATTTAACTTTATGGAAGTGGCCCAACCTTTTGCCCTGCAATTAGTAAATGATATGACAGGAAATAATGGCAGTAATATCCTCGATGAGTTAGGACGACAAGCAGCCCAAGTGAGCAGCACCGCCCTGAGTTTACCCCGACGCATCGATGATACGATCGAAAAATTAGAACGGGGTGATATCCGTGTCCGGGTCCGTTCGAGCGAATCCGATCGACTTTTGCGGCGATTGGGTATGATTCAAATGGGAACCAACTATACTTTACTGGTCAGTGCTTTACTTATCTCAGCGACGCTTCTATTCGTCAGTGGTTTTGGTTGGTTAACTTTAGTGCCGATGGCGATTTCCCTGCTGCCGGGGATAGCTCTTGTGAGACTTTGGCGAAAAATTGAACGTCAGGATCGCATGATGTAATTGATTGCGGGATAATAAATATTGTGTTAAAAGCAGAAATTTCGATGAACAATCTTTCTTTTGGAGGAATGACCGATCCTGGTATGGTGCGATCGGTTAATCAGGATAGTTATTATATCGACCCCGAGCGGCGCTTTTTTATCGTTGCTGATGGTATGGGAGGTCATGCGGGGGGCCAGGAAGCTAGTCAAATCGCCACTGAAACTATCCAAGCTCATCTAGAAGAACACTGGAATTCGCCCCGGGCTGCCGGGGAATTGCTGCAGGAGGCAATTACCGTCGCTAACGAGAAGATTATCGAAGATCAACTGAAAAATCCCGAAAGACAGGACATGGGGACAACCCTAGTCATGGCTATCGTCCGAGATGATGGCTCTTGGTACACCCATATTGGTGATTCCCGTCTCTATCGCTTTCGTGAGCAAAAATTAGAACAGGTGACGGAAGATCATACGTGGATAGCTAGGGCGATAAAAATGGGCGATCTGTCCGAAGAAGATGCGAAAAACCACCCTTGGCGGCACGTTTTATTTCAATGTCTCGGTCGTCGCGATTTGCCCCCAGTGACGGTATCTCCCCTCGATCTGCAATCCGGCGATAGTTTAATTCTCTGTAGTGATGGTTTGACGGAAGAACTGTCCGACGAGGAAATTAGCGATTATTTGCAAACCAGTGCCGATTGTCAGGAAATTGTCGAGAATTTAGTGGCAGCGGCCAAAAAAGCCGGCGGTTCTGATAATATCACCGTGGTCATGGTCAGCTGTTGACTATCTAGGGTTTGCGGCAAAAAGTTTCTCGTGGGGAAGTGGGGAAGTGGGGAAGTGGGGAAGTGGGGAAGTGGGCAAGTGGGCAAGTGGGGAAGTGGGGGAATTTCAACTAAAACCCTATCACCCTAAAACCCTAAAACCCTAAAACCCTAACACCCTAACACCCTAACACCCTAACACCCTATCTCCTACCGATCGCTGATCGCTAAACTTGCACTCCTACTCGATCGCTCCCGCTTGTTGTAATAAAGAAACGATCGCCTGATGGTGATTAAACTTAGCTAACATTAAAGCGGTCATTCCCCCTTGATTTTTCTGATTTAAGCTCACCTTTCCCCCGTCTAACAAAACTTTAACCGTGTCGAGACAACCGTGATAACTGGCCCACATCAAAGGGGAAGCACCGCTAAAATCGACTTTATTGACATCAGCACCGATAGCGATTAACCGGCGCACCAGTTGACTATTATTGCCCTCACAAGCTTTCATGAGGACGGTTTTACCATCGGGATAAACGGCGTTGGGATTAGCCCCGTAGTCGAGGAGATAACGGCAGATTTCCGTAAATTGGCGCTGTAGAGCTAAAGTTAACGGTGTTTCTCCCTGCTGAGTTAGGTTAGGATCGGCTCCCTGTTTTAACAATTCTAAAACGATCGCTTCGTATCCCTGCACCGTGGCGATAATCAAGGGTGTATCACCAAAATGGTTGCGGTGATTGACAAAAGCACCGGCTTGTAGTAAGGCCTGGACGATCTCTAGATGTCCTTCGATCGTCCCTAAATGCAGGGCCGTTTCCCCAGCCTGATTTTGATTGTCAATACTAGCCCCCTGAGCGAGTAAAAGTCGGACAATATCGAAATATCCCTCAGCAGCAGCGATCATGAGGGCAGTTTCTCCCTCCTCCGTGCTGATGTTCGGATTTGCTCCCGCTTGCAGTAAAGTTTGCACGCTGCCGAGATTTCCCCTCTCTACAGCCAAAATTAGGGGAGTTTCCCCGGATAAAGTGGGAGCATCGGGGGGCATACCACGGCTAATAAACAATTCGAGGATTTCTGGGCAATTAGCGGTGAGAGCCTGTAACCAAGCTTCTTGACGCATTTCTTCATCTACACCACGATCGAGCAGTAAACCGACAATTGCGGCGTAATTTTGTTTGATCGCTACAGATAAAGCCGTATCTCCATCCCGATCGCGCATATTGACCCGAGCGCCGGCGGTTAATAACTGTTCTGCGATCGCTGTATGACCCTTATAAGCGGCAATCATTAGTGCTGGTGTACCATCTTGATTGACCTGATTGACATTAGCACCGGCGGCGATTAGTTGAGCGAGGATTTGACTGTGATTGAGGGCAGCCGCTAACATGAGAGGGGTTAAACCTTGAGGTTGTTTACTTTTGTTGATATCAGCCCCAAATTCTCGCAAAATTGCCACAATTTCCTGATGACCCCCCTGCACGGCATAGATTAAAGCCGTCGTATTGTGGCCATCAGTGGCGTTGACATTTGCCCCCTGACTCAGTAAAGCTTGAACCCGCGCCAGATTGCCCTGACGCGCCGCTTGTATTAACAAGATATCCCAATTAGAAGCCATTAACAGTGACCGATCGGCAGAAAGTATTTTTTCTATTATCGATCTTTATAGGCGGGTAAACGGACAGAAAAGCTACTACCCCGTTCTAATTCTGAGGTGACGCTAATAGTTCCCCCATGAGCATCGATAATGCGACGGGAGAGATAAAGTCCTAACCCACTGGTGGAACTTTCTAGGGAACCGGAGTACAGGCGATCAAAAATCCGGGGTAGTTCTTCTGCTGCAATGCCGATACCAGTATCCTCAATGACAATGGTGACAAAAGCATCTTCCTCTGTGGCGGGGATGAGATGAATTTTCACATAACCCTGTTCGGTAAATTTAATCCCATTGCTGATGAGATTGCTAAAAACGCGCCGCAGTTCTAATACATCTCCATTGAGGAAAATTTCCCCAGTATTTTCGGCATTTAAGCTTAATTCTAGTCCTTTTTCTCGGGCAAGGGGAGCTAACTCCTGAAAAACTTCTTCGAGAAGATCGATAATCTTGAATTTAGTAAAATTAAGTTTTTTTTCCCCGTTTTCATGAAAATAAACTTCCAAAAGATTACTAACCATTTCCAAGAGATTTTTATTACTGCGAATAATCACCTGAATAACTCGATTCATTTCGGGAGTAATCTCACCGTATAAACCTTCTTTAAATAGTTCTAATATGTGATTAGCCGAGACTAAGGGAGTTCGTAAATCGTGGGTCATCCTCGCAATAAAATCTTCTTTTTGTTTAGCTAAATGCTCTTTTTCTTGTTTGGCAATCGCCGCTTGTTGTTCCGCTTCATAGATGCGTAGGGCGTTTTGCATCGCTTGATTTAAGCGCGAGGGAGTAAGACGAAATTTACTCAGATAATCGGAAGCACCAGCTTTCATCATATCGACGGCAATTTCTTCGTCTCCGTGACCGGTTAAGATAATTAGGGGGATTTTAACTCCCTGCTGCCGAATTTCCCGCACCAAAGTCAAACCATCTTGATCCGGTAGAAGATAATCGATAAATACACAGTCGAAAAGATTATTGGACATCTTTTCCTTAGCCTCTTCATAGTCAGCGGCTTCTGTTATTTCTGTCTCTATCCCCGATTTTTTTAACAATCGGCGCACAGTATTCCGATCCGCTTCCTCATCATCAACAATTAGAATTTTTAACTGGTTTAACATGGCCAATTTAAATCTGAATTGCATTACTATACGATCAAGTATAATATGTTACCTTAACTCTGCCTCAGTAGTCAAGACATTTTCGAGGTCGATTCTGACAGCGTTTTTCCTAAAGGTGAAGTGTAATCTGATTTAGTCCTGACCGCCGAATCCTGACGACTGGTTCCCCAAAACGAAAACTTTGTACCTCACTATTAAGATGACTTCCAGAATCAGAAACAATACTTAAACAAAACGGCAATGCTTCAGCAGAGCGCTTTCTAGTAGGGGATGATATTCTTTTTCGGGGATAGTATAGGCCCCAAATCTAGCCAGATGGGGATTTTGCATTTGGGCATCAAATAGAGAGAAATTCCGTTCTCTGAGGTGTTCAACTAACTTGACCATGGCAACCTTAGAACCATCGGGAATTTGATAAAACATCGATTCCCCGATAAAAACCCCGCGAATTGCCAAACCTAAAATCCCCCCCGCTAATCGATCCCCTTGCCAAGTCTCGAAACTGTGGGCCCAACCGGCCTGGTGTAATTGCTGATAGATTTGCATTAACTCCGGGGAAATCCAAGTCAGCGAGCGATCGGCACAACCGGCACAAACCCCAGCAAAATCGCGGTTAATAGCCACGCTAAAGCGATTTTGATTCAAAACTCGTTTTAGGGACTTGGGATACCTAAAACGCCGATCGAGGGGGATAAGAGCGCGATTTCTACTAGAATACCAATCCAATCGACCCCCCTCATCGGCCATGAGAAAGTAACCGCGTGCGTATCCTTGTATAATAGAGGCGGTATCCACGACTCCCCCCAAGAATTCAGTCTCGTAGCCTGATCATTCTCTAATTATGCCTGATCATCCCGCACCAATTCCGCCTATCACTTTACCACCGATCGAAAATCCCCAACAGGAACAAACTTGGCTGCGCACCGCTTTACATCGTTGGTTAGATGCAGAATTTATTCCCGAAGCTATTAATGAAACTATCGCTGAACGTGCTAGTCAGATTTTTCTGCGTCAGCGTTTGGAAGGGGAAAACGATCTCGGTTGCCTAGTAATTGCGATCGTTACCGAGATGCAAGCTTTTGATTTTCGCGAAAGTTTTTATAGTGAATTTGCCATCGCTAACGCCGTTAGTGATTTAATTTTAGATAGTTTAGGGATCGATCGCTGTTGTGGCCAAAGTTAGACAGTTTTTCTCTGCTATTGGAGTTTAATTTCTATGAGCAGCCCTGCTGATTTTTCTGTACGAATGGGGTAAGCTGCACTGCCTATTAGAAATTTTAGGACAAATAATCAAAACCTCTCTCCTCGATCATAGACAGTCTTAACCAGTAATTTAGAGAGTCAACAGCTTATTGCTTATTTAAGAAGTTAACAAAATCTTTAATCGACAAGAATTGATTGATAGTTGTTGGGAAGGTTTAATTGATTTCCAACCCAGCGATCTCAGCGATCGTATAAGCGGGTCTGCCCTTAACTTCTTCGTAAATTCGACCGATGTATTCCCCTAATATGCCAATACTGATCAATTGTACCGAACCCAAGAAAAACACGGCGATCAAGATAGTAGCTAAACCAGTAACGGGAGAGTCGGGTTGCTGTAAGCGCCAGTAGAGAACCAGTAAAGCCATAAACAGGGCAATTAAAGCGGAAAATAAGCCTAAATAAGTGGAAATACGCAGGGGAATCTTAGAAAAAGACACCAAGCTATTAATCGCTAAAGCTAGGGATTTTTTAAAAGTGTACTTGACTTCTCCGGCAAACCGGGGATCCCGCTCAAATTTAACAGCAGTTTGTCGGAAACCAATCCAAGCGCGCAAACCGCGAATATAACGATTCCGTTCTGGCATAGAATTTAAGACCTCCACCACCTGACGATCCATCAGACAAAAATCCCCCGTGTCCGCAGGGATATCCACGTCGGCTAATTGTCGCAGCAATCTATAGAAAACGTAGGCAGTTAGGCGTTTAAACCAACTTTCTTTTTTCCGTTTTGTTCTCTGGGCGTAAACCACATGATAACCTGCTTGCCAAGACTCAATCATTTTGGGAATCAATTCTGGTGGATCTTGCAAGTCGGCATCGAGGACAACAATAACTTGACCCCTAGCAAAATTAAGTCCTGCCGTTACTGCAGCCTGATGGCCAAAGTTACGAGCAAAGCTAATGTAACAGACCCTAGCATCTCTTTCCTGTAGTTCCCGCATTAAATTTAAGGAACGGTCCCGACTGCCATCATTAATCAGAATCAGTTCCACAGAATCATCTAAACTATCCATGACATCACTGACACGGCGATAGAGTTCTGGAATGGTTTCTTCCTCGTTATAAATCGGGATAATTAGCGAGTATTTCGGCATTTTCGAGAGGTTGAACGGACACAAGCCGTGTTTTTATGGCGGCCGCTACGCTAAATATTCTGCCAAAGTATCCCTTTTGTCAACTTAATAAATTACTGCTAGACAGTGCCTTTAAATTGCCAAAGAATGATCGACCATTGCTTGCCGACGTAAACAATTCCAGTAGGCTGCATAGAGATCCGTCTGTTGACCGCGCAGGGAAGCGATCGCAGGGGCAGCAGGAAAAGGCCAGAGACGATCAAAAACCACTTCTCGATGAGCCAAACGAAACTGTAGCAAATAAACAGAGGCAGGAGCCTGTAAATTATCCAGTAATTGCGCTGCCAGCCGGTGTAAAGACTTAAGACTCTCTCTTTCTAGACTAATCGGTTGACTGTAGGCGTTAGGGATCATACCCTCCCCGATTACCTCACCGTATTCTAAACCCTTAGATGTCACCGTGATTGGCAACCAAAGATCCCCAAAAGAAGAATCTCCCTGACTGGTTTTATAGTGCAGGGTATGGGCAACCCAAGCGCGTCTTTCTTCGATATCCCGACAAGCTTGATAAACTTTTTTACCCGGAAAATTCACCCAATTGGGCAATTGAATTGTTAAGGGACACCAGATTAAATTATTTTGGCTGGTTTTACCCGACTCCATTTTTGACCACAAGGAAGCCGTCCCCGTCACCTCCACCGCTAGGGATTTAGGAACCGCATTTTTTAAGGCAATCACCATTTTTTCGGTAACGGGCGATAGCCGAGACATCTGACCACTGGCTTGAGCTTCGGCATTAACGAGAATGATAACTTTGTCCATTTCTTGTTGTGGGTTGGGTGAACTTGAACGATCAGCGGTGAGGTTGGTTAAGAATGCGAACTGACTGGGGTTCAATGCTTCTGTTGTCGCCATGGCAAAAGCTATTTCTCTGGATTTTAGCGTATTATACAGGAGCGTAACTATTTTTTACGGATTTTTTCAACAACAAGCATCTTCTAGTCGGGATTTTTCTTCTCCCCCTCATCAAAAAACTGGGTCTGAAACCCCGCCCTTTAGCGATAGCGGAGGGCGGCTTTATATAAGTTAGTGAGAAACAATTAAACCGTTAGAACGACGAATTAACTGAATCTTGCTAACGGCTATCTGTCCCAATCGTTGACCATTGGCATCGCTTACAGATAGCTGTTTTTCGGTATCTCCACTAACATAACCAATTCCTTTGGGAGAAGAAACTAAATCTCCTTTACGGAACCCATGTCTTGTGGTAGAGCCACCATATTTACGTCGTTTACCACCTTTAGAAAAAAC
>NZ_JADBVE010000013.1:0-4097 GCF_020245285.1 Microcystis sp. M31BS1 | reverse complement strand
CAAGCTTTTCTGGTCGGAACCCCCTAAGCCGAGTTTTCAAGGTGCTGCGCCGTCCACTTGGTTTTCGAGACTGGCCTTTTAATTCTAACGTAAAGCCAACCTAGAACGGCGGGGTTTCAGACCCAAAATTTCCGATGATCGAGAATGGCTTTAGCTTGAATTAAAGCCGATCGCACTTGTTCAAAACCTGTGCCACCATAGCTATTACGGGCCGCCACCACCTGACGAGGAGCGATCGCGTCATAGATATCGGCCTCAAAAGCTGGATGTAATTCTTGCCATTCCGTCAGGGTTAAATCTTTCAATAACTTACCCGCTGCCAAACTGCTTTTAACGACTTTCCCGACTAAATTATAAGCTTCTCGGAAGGGAATCCCCTTACTGGCTAAATAATCCGCCACATCCGTCGCATTAGAAAAATCTTCCGCCACCGCGTTAGCTAATCGGTCAGTTTTAAATTGAATCCCAGTGGCTAAAAGTACCGTCATCGCTTGCAAACAAATCCGCACGGTTTTAACGCCATCAAATAACGCCTCCTTGTCCTCCTGCAAGTCTTTGTTATAGGCTAGGGGTAAACCCTTCATTAAGGTCAATAACGCCTGTAAATGCCCAAAAACCCGCCCTGTTTTGCCGCGCACCAATTCGGGAACGTCAGGATTTTTTTTCTGGGGCATAATGCTAGATCCCGTGGCACAACTATCGGTGAGAGTGATAAAACTAAATTCTTGGGAAGACCAGAGAATTATTTCTTCGCTCAAACGGCTCAGGTGGACCATAATCAGACTAGCGGCCGTCATAAATTCAATGGCAAAATCTCGATCGCTAACTCCATCGAGACTATTGTTATACACCTGCTCAAAATCGAGTAAATTGGCGCTGTAATGACGATCGATGGGAAAAGTCGTCCCCGCTAAGGCCCCGCATCCTAGGGGCGAAATATTAGTCCTGGCGCGAATTTCCCCTAATCTTTGGTGATCCCGTTCGGCCATTTGAAAATAAGCTAGGAGATGATGGGCTAAACTAATCGGTTGGGCGCGCTGTAGGTGGGTATAACCGGGGATCAGGGTTTCTAGATGGTTTTCAGCGTGATTGACTAAAGCTTGCTGAAAATTGCGAATTTCTTGCCTAATATCATCGATTTGTTGTCTAAGATACAGACGAATATCCGTTCCTACCTGATCATTCCGCGAACGGGCCGTGTGCAGTTTTTTGCCCACATCTCCCACAATCTCGGTTAAACGACGTTCCACGGCAAAATGCACGTCCTCTTGATCGATGCCGGGGTTAAAGTTGCCGGTGCGATATTCTTGACGAATTTGTTCCAATCCAGAGACGAGACTATCTGCTTCTTCGGGGCTGATAATACCCGTATAGGCGAGCATTTTAGCGTGAGCGATCGATCCGGTGAGATCATACTCGATTAATTCGATATCAAAGCCAATACTGGCGTTAAATTCTACGATCGTAGGATGGAGACTACCTTCAAAGCGATCGCTCCAAGTTTTCTTTGCTGTCACTGTTTTCGTTAGATGATTGTGGATAAAGTTAACTAAAATATGCTGAACAATTTTTAGGGATAATCCGGCGCTGATAGCATTACCGCTTCAGGTTAGAAAAATCTCCAACTCTACAAACATAAGAATAGCAAGAATTGCTCGCTCTGGCTGAAGGCTGATAGGCGAAAAGCTAATAAGAAGTAAAACCTCGAAACATATAACCGACAATCAAACCGATTAATAGGGCCCATGCTTGCCCAGTTTTGACGAAATTTGAGAAGGATTTCTGGACATTCCCGATGATATCCACGTCTTGCTCCGAAATAGTCATCAAGACATTGGTGAGAGGCGAAAAGTCGATCGAGACAGATAGATGATGGAAGATGTCGATCACGATGGCATTCCTCAAAAACGAAAATCTACAGAACAAGTTAACATGAAAACGACTAAATTAAAACCACTTTTGTCTCCCTGGTGCTGAGTTGGAGGGGAGGTCACTTTCAAGATGATTGAGATTGCTGGTAATAGGCTAATAGTAAATTACCCGCTTTTGCTAAATCTTGCCCAAAGGCGATAATTCCTTCTTCATGACCACTCATCACTAAAATTTGTTGCTCCTCTAGACGATCTTCTTGACATAAACGGATAATTTCTGCGGCCATTTCTGGGGTTCCATAGGCGATATTTTCTTGGGTGGTCGGCACTCGATACATCAAATTTTGCCACAGGGGGCGATGATGAATATGAATCACCCCATTAATCTGGGGATTCGCTTCATAAATCGCTGCATGGGTGAGAGTTTCTGAAGAAGCGGCAATTGTTCCCCGACAAGTGACACTATTTTCTTTCCAATCGTAGTCTATAACTGTGGTGTAATGGGATTCATTTAATACTGGAATTCCCCCAGTGTTAGTGCCAGAAATAATGATTTCTTTGTCTATTTTTCCTCGTTGACTCACATTCCCAAAACCGATTCCGTTATCGTATTGACCGATTAATCCCAGTCGATAGAGGCGATTGCGCCAATAATTTAATTCTGCAATCTCTAAGCTTATTAAGGGACGGGCAGGAATCCAAGTACAATCGTATTTAACATAGCCTTCATCAATCATAGATTTTTCTGAAAATATTCGGGATAATTTTGACAAACTTTCTCCACAAAGTCCTGGAGAGGATAGGAAATATTGGCGATATAATTATCTTTAACTACTTGGGAGAATAGGGGTAAAACTTCTGTATCTAAGGCGGGGTTAAATAACTCGATCGGCAGGATTAAATCAGACCCTTCCCGCACATCAATGGTCTCAAAATTATCGGCTACAATTAACCAAAGAGGACGCACCCAAAGAGCCGAACGACTTTCGATCACTTGAATTACTTCTCCGTATAAAGTTCGATTTTTGCAGAATAAACTAACAATTTGATGGGGAGTAAATGTGTTCATAGACTCTCATACATGGCAATTAAATTGGGAAATAATTAAGTTTTCAGGAATAACAAAGTAGAGAAATTAGCTGAAGGTTGACCAGCTTTTTTTAGTGATTACTGAAGCAGAAACCCTTAACTCAAATCTGATGATCATTAACATTCCCATCGATAGCAGAAATTTTCCTTTTTGCGATAAGTATATCCCATTTTGACATAGATTGTAATAAACTGATTTATTATCAAAATAAAAATTTATAATTGTTGTCTGTTAAGATAAAATTAATAGTTTGAACTCTATTAGTTAGTCAAATGGCTCTTCTCGACTTTGTGTGATAATTTTTGCTTATGGAACCCTGAAGTGCTTATTGGGCAAAACTTTTAGGACTATTTTGCGGATATTCTATCGGTATAGACCTCGTTTCCACACAGAAACCAGAAGAGCCGTCAAATTTCCTCAAGATGGCAAAAAAGGCAGCGACTTGTTTAGGTCTTTAACAGTAAGAATTTGTCCATTAAAAGATTGAGAGATAAGCTCTTGACTGGTATATCGCGAGGATCTAAGCAGCGTTCTTACCTCGTCTGTTGTGTAGGGTTTTTGGGATAATTCAAAAAACCTAAAAAAAATACTTAGTGAAAGAATGAGGATGATTAGTAATACATTTATGCTAAAATGTTTTTTTGTTCTTAGAGATTGAGGTTTTAAACTCATATGTCGGCTCCTCTCGACTTTGTGTGATAATTTTTGCTTATAGAATCGTGAAATGCTTATCGGGCAAGACTTTTAGGGCTATTTTGCGGATATTCTATCAGTACCAGAAGAGCCTCATGTTTATTTACTTACTCTTATTTAGACTGAGTTTACAGTGATCCTAGCATATACTAACTCCTAAAGCGTAACCGTTCAGGAGGGTAAAGGTATGATAGCATCAAATGCTATGGATGAGAAGCACTTAAGGGAGAAATACGAAATAGACGACGATGATTGGGAAAGAACTTCAAGGCGAGCGCATCGTTTTGTAGATTGGAACCTCGGAGCGAAACCCAACACCCAACACCTAAATCTGTCTGAATGAGCGCTCGCTATTTCCCTCTTCCCATTGCTTTTTGTTGGGTTTCCTTACGTCAACCCAACCTACAGTAATTGTTATGATTACTATAGTCCGTAGCTTGGGT
>NZ_JADBVE010000129.1:0-10079 GCF_020245285.1 Microcystis sp. M31BS1 | reverse complement strand
TTTGGTAACATCCTTGGGAGTAATGATAGTACAATAATTTTATTTTAATCCTAAATCTGGTTATTAAAGACTGATTACCTAGCATTTATTATTATGGTAATATTTCTAAGGATTACCAGAAAAGAAAGAGCGCCACGCTGCTGTGCCGATCGCTCCTCCTAAAAGGATAATTAACGTCCAAACTTGATTTTTTTGGGTTCCTTCCAGCTTTTCTAGTCTTCTATCCATCCCATCGACTTTCTCAGTTAGTTTTGCTTGTCCTACCTCTAGCTTAGTTAGCCGTTCGTCGATTTTCTCAAATTTCTGGTTAATATCCTGTTGCAAGGTATCGATTTTTTGGTTAACTTCCTTGATGCTGTCTTTGATTTCCTTGAGGACGGATTCAAGACTATAAGTAACGGTTTCGTTAGACATTTTGGTAACATCCCTGGGAGTAATGATAGTACAATAATTTTATTTTAATCCTAAATCTGGTTATTAAAGACTGATTACCTATTGCCTCTCCTGATATGTAGGGAAGCACAATTATTTGTAGGATGGGTTAGCAGTAGCGTAACCCTTGCAGGTGTTGGGTTTCATGCTTCAACCCAACCTACATTCTGTCTTTGATTTCCTTGAGGACGGATTCAAGACTATAAGTAACGGTTTCGTTAGACATTTTGGTAACATCCCTGGGAGTAATGATAGTACAATAATTTTATCTTAATCCCAAATCTGGTTATTAAAAACTGATTATTTATTGCCTCTCCTGATATGTAGTCTATACTCAACGGATTTAGTATAACTATCTCTGCCATTAATTTTGAAAAATGCTATAAATTTCCTCGGCAATATTTCTGCTACCTCCGGACTCTCCCACTCTAATTTTGCCATTTTCTAAACATCTGTGTAAATAACGAGAATCTGCCAAAATATCAATAATTTTAACCGCGGCATTTTTAAATAAATTTCCCTCCGTGGGTTTCTGTCCAATAGTTATCACCGATTCCCCTAATAAGCGCATCTGTGCCTCAGCAAAAGGATAGGTAAATTGGGGACCAAATCCGGGTATTTGTAGGACGGGTTTTCCTAATCCTACTGCTTGTTCTACTGCTGTACCCGCCATGGCTAAACAAGCGTCACAATGGTGTAGAATATCCGCAAAAGCATCACGATAACAGCACAATAAAGCCCCATTTTTCTCTAATTTTCCCGCTCCTAAATAATGCCATCCTTCTTGTTTAGCTAAATTTTCTAAGTCGGTTTCTCTGATACTAGGAATGATAGCAGCCCGAAACTGTATCGGTTTAATTTTAACTATTTCCTCACAGACTTGTAACTGTAAAGCCAAATTACTCAAAGCTTCGGGTAAACGACTCCCCGCTAATAAAGCAATCATGGGAATTTGACTATCTAATTCTAAATCTTTACCCGTTGGTGTTAGGACATCCATAATCGGATAACCGGCAAAAATTGCTTTTTTAATACCCCGATTTTCTAGGTCTGTTGCTGTATATTTATCCCGGGTAAAAACCCTTAAACAATTCTTCGATCTTAAACATAATTTTGTCAGTAAAGGTAATTTAATTGTGCCTTCGTAATAACTGGAAGTAGAAACAATAAAAGCCACAAAGGGACGACCAGTTAAACAAGCGATCGCAATCGGCACGATATCCCCCACTGCTATCAATAAATCACAATCCTTGCTAACTTTAAAAGCTGCCTGAATTTGTTTAATAGTTAGACCGATTAATCCCGCACCAATATCCTTAATCCAATTCAAAGGATTGGTATAAATAATTCCCCCCGATGGCATAGTGGCAGTGGGGGCAATAATTGGTACTGACAATTTTTGATAAGCTTTTCCCTCTCCCACTAAAGGCAAAGCAGCTATAGATAATTGGGGCTGAATTTTTTGTAATTCCCCCAGAATTAAACTAGCATTTAAATCCTCACCATGACCATTACTAAGAAATAAAACCTGTTTAAGCATCGATTTGTTATCCTCTATATTCCCTTGCTGCCAAAGAAACCGCCACCGTCACCGATTTTGCTTCTATTTGCTTGCTGACTAGCAAAGTATCGCCCATTTTTAAAGCGGCAGCTTCAGCGACGCTAGGGGTTCCTTCTTTCTTGTGGACAATAGCTGAGGGATTGGGGACATTAATATCTCTCAACTCCTCAGCAGTAAAGGTTTTTAGTGGCAATCCTTGCTCTTGACAATAGGCAATTAAACCCCGTTCATTAGCTTTGATGTCAAGGGTGGCAATACCGGCAATAGCGGCTAAAGAGAGGTGATAACGCTTAAAAACATCCCTAATTGCCCTATCTATGACCGCTTTCTCCGTCCCACGGATGCAACCTATTCCTAGCCATAATACTCGTCCATGGTACTGCACTTTTACCCCGGAAGGATCGGGGTAAAAACCAGGTTGGCTAAAACCAGTCCACAGGGGACCTATCCCGATTAAATCGATTGCGGGTGAGTGGAAAGTAGGGGAAGCGCTAGTCATACAAGACTACAATATTTTTACCGGTTGAAATTGTTCGCCTTCGTCCAGTTGCCAAGCTTGTAAATCGATCGCTCGTCCTGAAACGACGGAGACAATTAAATAAGTATATCCTGACCAGGCTAATTGGCGATCGATTTCCGAGGGAATGGCGGCATGATCGGGATGGGAATGATAGATACCGATAATTTCTAGCTGGTTTTCCCGCGCCGATTTTTGAGCTTGTAAAAGCACTTCTGGAGCAATACTAAAGCGGTTTTTCCTATTACCTGACCAGTTATTTTCTGTGGTTTGCACGGTGATCACTTGGGCTGCGGTTTCGGTAATTTTTCCCAAGAGTAACCCACAACATTCTTCGGGATAGGTGGATTCTGCGTGGGTGAAAATACGCTGGGAAATTTGGTCTGTAATCAGGATCATAAGGGAAAATTTTCAAAACCTATTGATGTTAGTTTGCTTTGGCTATAGGGAACTTGAAAACTGGGTGCATCTCAATTTGGTCGAAATATCTATAGGACATTTTGTCCGTACGCGATGCGCCCTTACCATTGGCGCAATAATATTATTGTAGGGACTAATTGCCTTCGCTCTCTTTTAGTAACTTCTGCATCGCTGACTTAGGAATAACTTATTCTTGGCCGGTTCCAGCCAATGTTAAATTTATCTTATTGTTCCCTAACCTTTGCCACTGAACTGATAAATGTCGATCGATTTTCGCAATCTTAATACACTTTGGGGTTCTATTTTAGTCGAAACATTGGCCCGTTTGGGATTGAAGATAGGGGTGGTTTCTCCCGGATCGCGATCGACTCCTTTAACGGTAGCCTTGGCAAGACATCCCCAGATTGAAGCTATTCCCATCTTAGACGAGCGCTCGGCCGCCTTTTTTGCCCTGGGATTAGCCAAACAATTATATCAACCGGTGGTTTTAGTCTGCACTTCTGGCACTGCCACGGCTAATTTTTATCCCGCAGTCATTGAAGCAAAAGAAAGTCATGTCCCTTTATTAATTCTAACCGCCGATCGCCCCCCAGAATTGCGTCATGCTCACGCCGGTCAGACTATCGATCAAGTCAAACTCTACGGTAATTATCCCAACTGGCAAGCGGAAATTAGCTGTCCTAGTGCCAATATCGAGCGTTTACGCTATCTCCGTCAAACTATCATCCACGCGTGGTGGCGCTGTCTCGATCCTGTCCCCGGAGTGGTGCATCTGAACTTACCATTTCGGGATCCCCTCGCACCAACTCCCGATCTAGAAATTAACAATTTAGAGGCTAATTTTGACCAAGAGGCTTTTTTTAGCCACATATCTCGGCAAAATATGCCAATTAACCACTCAATTCTCCAAATTAATTCTTTACCCTCCAAAGGAATTATCATCGCGGGATTAGCTTCCCCGCAAAACCCTGAAAGTTACTGTCAGGCGATCGCTGATTTAGCCCGATCGCAACAATATCCCATCTTAGCGGAAGCTTTATCTCCTCTGCGAAACTATGCAGGGTTAAATCCCCATCTGATCACCACCTATGATTTATTATTGCGGAATCCTGCCATTAAAACCCAATTAACCCCCGATGTTGTCCTGCAAATTGGCGAATTACCCACCAGCAAAGAATTACGGACGTGGTTAGAAGAAATCGACTGTCCTCGCTGGATTATCGATCCCCATCCCGATAATTACGATCCTCTACAGGGAAAAACCGGACATCTCAGGGGAAATATCGAGCAATTAGGGCATCTATTCCCAGAAAAACCCGATAATAACCGAGAATATCGAGAATTATGGCAAAAATTCGACCAGCAAGCTAGATTAACCATCGATCGCCTTTTGGCAGCAGAGACTAAACTGATTGAAGGAAAAATCCCCTGGCTGCTCTCCCAATACCTCCCCCCCCGCACCCCGATCTTTATCTCTAATAGTATGCCTGTTCGCTATGCCGAGTTTTTTAACCCGCCTAGCGATCGCCAAATTCGTCCCTATTTTAATCGCGGGGCCAATGGCATCGACGGCAACCTCTCCACTGCTATAGGAATAGCTTATAAAAATGTCCCTAGTCTGCTATTAACGGGAGATTTAGCCCTATTACACGATACAAATGGTTTTTTAATCAAAAAATATTTTGTTGGCTCCTTGACCATAATTTTAATCAATAACAAGGGGGGAGGCATTTTCCAGATGTTGCCGATCGCCAAATTTGACCCTCCCTTTGAAGAATTTTTTGCCACTCCCCAAAATATCGACTTTTGCCAACTCTGTCACACCTACGGTATCGATTACCATTTAATCAGTGATTGGACTGATTTTGAGCAAAAAATCGCAGTTTTGCCGGAATCAGGGATAAGATTACTAGAAATATCCTGCGATCGAGCTTTTAATACCCAATGGTTCCTCAGTAATTATGTGTAGGTTGTGGGGTGTGGGGTGTGGGGTGTGGGGTGTGGGGAAGTGGGGAGAATAAAGCTGCCTATTGCAAGAGTGCCTATCCTGATAGGTAGCATATACTCAACGGATTTAGTATTAATTCCCTTTTTCGAGAAAGTGAATACAATGGGTGGAAAGCGCGTAAAAAAGGCCCGATGAATCGACAAAGACGGCAAAAATCCAGACAAATTTCTCTCCCTAGATATTCTATCTTTCCCCCGGAACAATGGCGATGGGGAGTGACTTCTTTGGTGATTAGTTTGGTCTTGTCCCTACTGATTTTAAAACTGAATAGCTCTAGTCTCTCCACTGCAACCATAGATATTTTTAATCCCTCCACTGTGGGGGAGAATTTAGCCGGTAAGAGTCTAGATGAGTTAGAAAAGCAGAAAATCGCCGAATTTTTGCAAATTAACCCGCCAGAAACCGAATTAACCCTCGATCGCACTCCTTTGTTTATTCTCCACGATACAGCTTGGAGTATGACTGCGGGTAACATCGAAGAACAGAAAAAATATGCTCGCGGTCCGATGAAATTGGGTCCCAATGTTTACATCCCCCGCAAACCGCATTCCAGGGATAGAGATATTTTAGACTCGATCGCCCGGCCTTTTTTTGAACGTCACCGTCCCACGGCCACTTTTTATGAACAAGCAGCCGAAATGCTGCCCGCAGACACCAGAGATCAATTAGTGCGTCAACTGTGGCAACTTACCCCAGAAACCATCCGCGTCAAGGGTTTTGCTCTTGCTTTAGAGGGTGTTCCCTTGAGTACGCGATCGGCCCCTGAGTTAGAAAAAAGGGCGAGAATTTGGTTAAATACGCCTTCAGAAGCCGTCTTTAAGCGTTTAGTCAAGCAATATCCCATAAATTACTTTGATGGGGCAAAAACTACCGCATTATGGGCAACAGAAGCGATTTGTCAGCAGCTATCCCACCCTAATTGCGATCGCTTGCGACCAATTTTTGCCGAAAGAAATCGTCGGGTTATCTCCAGCGTTAACATTGAACTGGTACAAGTGCCGGGATCCCACTGTTTGACCAAAGGACGCTTGCAACCCCTCCCCGGTTACAGCGATTTTCAATACCAACAAACGGCGAAATATTATCTCCTCGCAGCCTTACAAACGGGACAATTACCGCAAATTGTCAGCCATTTTGCCGTGGATAGTTTTCTGATTAATCAAGGAAAATATCCCCATTGTGACCCCCGGGGTTTTGATCTACAACGTCTCTACAATCTCATCAGTGAAGCTTTGGATTATGACCCTGGCACTGTTTATGGTATCGTTCCCCGTTACGGCACAAATATTATAGCTGGTGATAATATTTGGTGGCATAATCGAGTTTTTGACGCGGCCAATTTACCCACCACTTTAAATTAGACCTGATCATTTAGAAATATCCACTTCTCCCAAAGCTTCTAGATAGGTAATCGCCGCTTCTAAAGGAGAATCGTAGCTATAGGAAAACTCCTCAAACCAGCGTCCTTCCTCCGATTTGGCATCCAATTTATCTAACCATTGCTTCGCCTTTTTAGTTAAAGCTTGTCGCTTACGCTGCTGTTTTAATGCCGCTGCTTTTTCTTTTTCCGCTGCCTCCTGTTGTTGCCTTTCTTGGTTTTCTAAGGCTAAAGCTTTTAAAAGCGCATCGGTAGAAGAATCGCCGGCATAATTAACCTTAAATTCGGACGGAGAACGATCTTTTTCTTGGCGAGAAGAAGGGGACGGCATCGGTTTTTCCTGATCCCGTTTCTGGTATTCTGCCTTCATTTGTGCCAGTAAATCTTCTATTGCTCCCATAATGATCAAGTTAGAAAGTAAAAAGTTAAAAAGATAATTACTCTGATTGCCTCTGCCTTAATAACTAAGTAGCTGGTTATAATTACATTGAAGATGGATCCCCCCTTGATAAGGGGGGTGTCTAACAGTTTGTAACACCTAACTACTTAATAATGGGTTCCCTTATTTTTCCAAACGGACCACATACCATTGTAAATAACCCTCCTCACCCAGGTCTAACTCGCAGTAATTATCGCGCAGATAGAGAGCTTTTTCCTCAAAACTAGAGAATTTCGCCAATTGTCGGGGACAAATCTCCGGTTTTGCACTGATTAAATCTTTTAACTTATCCCGCAACTGGTCGGGAGTCTGGAATTGTTCAGGTTGATCGGCCTCGAGGACAAGAAAATAGTCCCCTTGATACATAATAGAATCGGGCATCGCTGTTTGATAGTCTCAGTAGGAAAATTTTTTGGCTATCTTTACCACTTTATCGCCTCAAAGCTCGATCGACACCACCACTATGACAGACCATCTCACCAATCCCTTTCTCAGTCTCCCCTACGAAAGCGCCATGCAGGACTTGGGGGACCAATACTACGATCAAGTTGCGGCCGCGGATTTTCCCCATCATATCCTTCGTTTTCGCAATGATGCTTTATTACCTTTGGTGGGAATCCAGCCAGAATTAACCTTAGATGAGCATTTTATCGAGGCTTTTGGCAAATTTCAATCCCTGACCCCCTTTTTGGCCCTGCGTTACCACGGTTATCAATTTGGCGAGTATAATCCTTTTTTAGGGGATGGTCGCGGTTTTCTCTACGGTCAAGTTAGGGGTATTGATGGCAAATTATACGATTTTGGTACGAAAGGATCGGGACGGACTCCCTATTCCCGTCATGCGGACGGTAGGTTAACTCTCAAGGGTGGAGTTAGAGAAGTCTTTGCTGGGGAAGCTTTACGCGGTTTAGGGGTGAATACCTCTCGCTGTCTCAGTTTGGTGGAAACGGGGGAATCCCTCTGGCGCGGTGATGAACCTTCCCCGACGCGATCTTCGGTGATGATTCGAGTTAGTAATTCTCATATTCGTTTCGGTACTTTTGAGCGTTTATTTCATATTAAACGTGCCGATTTAATTAAAAGACTCCTCGATCATGTGATTATTTATTATTATCCTGAAATCGATCACCAAGATAGCGATCGCTATTTAAAATTTTACGCCGCTTTGATTGAAAGAACCGCTAAATTAGCAGCCCAATGGATGGCCGCAGGTTTTTGTCATGGGGTTCTCAATACCGATAATATGTCAATTACTGGGGAAAGTTTCGATTATGGTCCGTACGCTTTTATTCCTTCCTATAACCCCCAATTTACGGCGGCCTATTTCGACTACGGTGGTCGTTATAGTTACGGTAATCAGCCTTTTATCTGTCGCTTAAATCTAGAGTTACTGCAATCTCCCCTGGCCATGGTTGTCTCTTTGTTAGAGTTAGATATGGCTTTGGCTAACTATGACCAGCATTACAATTTTTATTATCAAAAAATGATGCTCAAAAAGTTAGGTTTTGAGGATATTTTTACTCCCGAATCCGCTTTACTGGTCAGCAAAACCGTGGAAGTTCTCCAAGAAACTGGCCTCGGTTATCACGAATTTTTCTATCAATTAAGTGAACAATTTAACTACGGTTGGCGAGAAAATAGTTCTCTAATTCTTGAAAATATGGATTTACCGAAAGCTGATTGGCAACGTTGGCAAGAGTTATATAGTTTGGTCTTAAATCAATTACCCCTAGATTCCTTGTCTCAAATTGGCGATACCTTAAAGCATTATAATCCTAAAACCGCTTTACTTAGACCGCTAATCGAATCGGTTTGGGAAGCAATTACTTATAACGATGATTGGCAACCTTTCCAAGAATTAGTGATAAAATTACAAAATAAACAGTAATTAAGTAAGAGGACAAAATTAATTTCTTGGTTAGAATAGGCAACAGGTAGTTAAATATGTGTAATTAATTATCTCTAGCTACTTATTTAGGTCATTTCCTGAAATGCGTTGGACAAAAATTGACCAGACTTGGCGATCAATGTTTCCCTTCTAACCATTAAGATTGCCAAAATAATAGTAAAATTTTGTGACAAAGTGCCGTCAGATCTAAGAATCTTTGCCAAAATTCTAGAAAGCTTCTGTGATCAGTCTCCTTAAAAGAGATTGTTTGCAGTAAACTAATCTGGCTAACAGGCTTTTGGGTGTGATATGGGGAAAGTTTCTTGCGATTGTACTAAAATGAGGTAATATGCCGAAAGTTGACCCATATCGTTACTCTGGAGAGTGTTGTGCAGAAAGTTGACCTATAATGTGTAGTTAGGCTGACAGACTCTACCAAATTTTAAAAGCAGGTCTAATCACAAAAGAGAGTGCAATTAGTATGTTGCTCAGAAATGTAATATGGCTCTTCGGTTTGTGTTATGCAATGGACGGGAGTTATAAGGGATGGACCCCTTATATAGAAAGGCATTTAGCGATTTTTGTTAATTGTTTTTTTCTAGAGCGAACTAATCAATTAAGTCTCTTGCCAGATAAGGATTTAGTCGATTTATGCCCCCCTATCGAACCATACCAAGTAACGAAGAACCTGTAATATTCACAATTGGCGTACTTCTGGTAATAGTTATCTGTATTTGTTTGCCAAATGCTATTGGTGTTATATTTTATTGGGATTCCATGTTTAACAATAAGGGAATGTCCGGATTGGGATTCCTATTGAGTTCTGTATTTTTGGTACTTGGCTTGGCGATCTCTACAAGTTTAGAAATCGTCTTGGTGGGAGTGCTAGTTTACAAAAATTGGATTTCTCAATCAATTGGAACGATAACCTTTCTTTTGCTTTTGACGATCATTGTAATTGCCTTGATCTCATGGAGAAAGTTGAGGAATTTGGACAAAAATTGACCAGACTTGGCGATCAATGTTTCCTCTCCAATCATTAAGAGCCGTAGGGTGCGTTCCCTAATGGGGGTCTTACTGCTCCACCGATCGATTTTGGGGAACGCACCATGCACATTGATTGAAGTTGTGAGTTTAAGTGCGATGCTGAAGGCACTGCGTAGCAGATCGCCTCCCCTCGTAGGTTGGGTTGAGCGAAACAATACTGGGTCGAAAATAGCTTAATTCACTTGAAAAAGCGAAACCCAACCACCCCAAAGGTTACTCTGGCTGCCAAAAATGAGCGCACGATGAGTCCCTTGACATCCTCGCCGCACTTTTAGGGCGGCGATTCCTAAACCTCACGATTTAAGTTTCTGCTTCCACCACCGTCGCATACCACAGTTAAAAAACCATGTACTGTCTTACACAGAGTCCACAGACTTTCGCCCCATTTC
>NZ_JADBVE010000128.1:0-9835 GCF_020245285.1 Microcystis sp. M31BS1 | reverse complement strand
TAATTGATTAGTTCACTCTAGATCGCAAACAATTGACAAAAATTGCGGTAATGTCTGTCTCTATAAGGGTTTCATTCCTTATAACCCCGTCCATTGCATAAGACAAACCGAAGAACCATTCATCCTAGGGTTGATTCATCCTAAGGTTGATTCATGAATCAACCCTACCCAAACCCCCCGTTGGGGGCGTGGCGCCGCCCCCAAACCCCGGAGCGCATTAGCTTTTCGGTGGGATGCTTACAGCCAGCTGCTGATATATCTGTAATAATTTAAGAGTTACTAATAATTGCTGATTGTCGGTATTTCTGCAAATGTGAGATTCACTCCTGAGATTTCTGTCTTAGAATGGATTGGTATCACCTTATCACCGCAGGATTGCTGATGATGAAAAGAGGGTTTTGGTTTGTCGTCGGGTTAGTGGTAACGATAATTCTGCTTCCTTCCCTGGTTCTTTCTAATTCCATCGGTGAACAGGGAATTTATGCTGATCGCTTGCGGGCGGAACCCTATAATTTATTAGGGCGAAAAATTGCCATCGGTCAAGTGGAAATCGGCCGACCGGCGCAGTTCGGTTATGATAAAGTGGCAGCTTGGCAGCCTCCCTATAAATTAGCTGGTGTTTTTTTTCGCAATCAAATTGCCAAACCCAACACCTATCTAGATAATCACGCCGCTATGGTGGCAACGGTGATGGTCAGTGATGATAAAAAAATCCCCGGAGTGGCCCCAAAAGCGAGATTATATTCGGGGGCGGTGGGTTCTTTGCGACGCGGTGGACAACCGGAAGAATGTCTTGCTAGTCAAAATATTGCCCGACAAAATAGCGGTGATGTCCGCGCGATTAACTTTAGTTTTGGGGAATCTTTGCAAAGAGATCAACGACAGGAACCAAAATTAGATGGTCAAGCTTTATTAACTCAATGTGTTGATTGGTCATCGCGAGTTGATGATGTTCTTTATGTAATTGCTGGTAATCAAGGTAAGGGAGGAATTCCCATTCCCACCGATCATTTTAACGGCATTACTACCGCTTATACAGCCAAAAGAGAAGGAAAATTCACTAAAGTTGATTTTGCTAATATTAGTGCTTTGCCGGTGGGTATTGGTCGCAGTTTAATTAAACGGGAAATTAATGATGGTTCGCGGCGCTCAATTAATTTAGTTGCCCCTGGCAATAAAATAGAGCTTTATGACCTCAAAGGTAAATTAAATACTGTTAGTGGCACCAGTTTCGCCGCCCCTCATATTACGGCATCGGTGGCACTTTTACAAGAATACGGCGATCAACAAATTAATCAAAAAAATCCCCATTGGAGTGTCGATTCTCGTCATCATCAAGTGATGAAGGCAGTCATGCTTAATGCTGCCGATAAAATTAAAGATACGGGGGATGGTTTACGGTTAGGTATGAGACGGACAGTCTTAACTAAGGATCAAAAAACTTGGTTAGACTCCGATGCTTATAAAGACCCGAAAATTCCTTTAGATATGCAGATGGGGACGGGACATCTTAACACTTTTCGCACCTACCAACAGTTTAGTAATGGTCAATGGTCAGCCACAGAATCTATTCCTGCCATTGGTTGGGATTACGCTACAGTTACCGCTAATAGTTATCAAGATTATGCCCTAGAGAAGCCATTAAAAGCTAATAGTTTTGTTTCGATAACTTTAGCTTGGGATCGTTTGGTAGAACTAATCGATACTAATCGCAATAATCTCTATGATATCGATGAAAGTTTCCAGGATCTCGGACTGAATAATTTAGATGTTTATCTTTTACCTGCCCAGGAGGATAATAATGCTAAATACACCTGTGCTTCCCTGAGTGATAGTGATAGTTTAGAGCATATTTTTTGTCCTGTCCCCATCTCTGGAAACTATAAAATTCGGGTTCAATATCGTCAACAAGTTAATGAGAAAGAACAAGCTTTTGCTCTCGCTTGGTGGACGGTTCCTGAATAATAAAAATGATAGTAAATTCTGTTGAAAAAGTCTAGGGGGAGTGAGAAGATGGGAGCAGGTTTTTAAAGTTCGATAGGCAGTTAATCGTACTGTCTCTGAGAGACACCTCGTTTTCTTTTCGGGATAACATCGTCAGGGATTCCCCAATAGTTTGATGCCTGAGACATATTATATAGCAATAAGTCTTCGGGCATTTTTTCTAAAATAACTCGGTTGAGATTAGCGGTATTAATATTCATTGCTCCCATCACAGAAGAGCCAAGTTCTTTCGATAATAGCGGAATAACCGCATTACCAATCTCACGAAAACCATGCCATATTGTGCGGTGAAACTGAAACCAATCGGGGAATGTATGTAATCTGGCGGCTTCTCGTACAGTAATACAACGAGGAATAGAATAGTGAATGGGTCTAGGAGCAGTATAGGCTCCTTTGTCGCTATTAGTTCCGGCCCGGAGAGTGTTACATAAACCAGTGGGAGAAAGCTTTAAAAAGCGACTTTTTGGTTCCACTGTACCCGGTTCGGTTAAGATAAATCTATCAATTGATCTTTGGGTATGAACTGAGCCTATATGTCCATAGATTTTTATATCTACTGTTCTTTGATGGCAAAGTTTAAAAATATCCCTTGGCTGCACTGAATATTTTTTCCTCTTACCACTATAATCTAATTTTGATGCGGGTATGCCTAAATCAGTATCGATAAAGGCTGGTATTAATTCTAAATCTGAAATCGCATCATAGACGCTGGTAAAAGCTGATTTTTTGGCTGGGTTTAAATCGACGGTCTTTGTCAAAGGATATTTAGCCATCGTCACGTCTTTTCGACTACCAATTAAGATTAATCTTCTGCGCTTTTGTGGGGCCCCGTATTCACTGGCATCAAGGATTTTAATTGGCTGATTAATTGTATAGCCAATAGCTTCAAATTCAGAGATTAACTCCTCTAAAAATTGTTTGTGTTTACCCGTAGCCATGCCGGGGACATTTTCAAAGATAAAATACTTGGGTTTAATTTCCCCTACAATCCGCAGATATTCAAATACAAGAGAATTTCTAGGATCATCTATTTGTCGTTTACCAATCAATGAAAAACCTTGGCAGGGGGGACCGCCGGCAATTAAACTAACATCGGTGGCATAGCCTTTTAGTTTTAATAATTCCCATATTTCTCTACTTGTTACTTTGGCTATATCCCGACAAATAGTTTGACAATAGGGAAAGTTAAAATGATGAACCAAGGAATGGACTGCATCAAACTCCACCGCTACAGCAATATCAAATCCCGCCGCTTCTAGACCAAGGGACATCCCACCGCAGCCGGCAAATAAATCGATCGCAATTGGTCTATGTTTCACTTTGATGATTAGCTCTCTATTCTCTGCCTTTTATTATACTGTATTTCTGATATAATTAACACTTTAAATTTTATTAAGAGGGCAATTACTTAAGCAAGTTAGTAATCAATTGATCGACTTTCTCTAATTCTTGAATAATTTGTTTAACTCTCTCTAATTCGTCGGCAGGGTTAGGCGTTTGTTTAGTTTTTATTGCCGAAGAATGAGCGATTTCACCGCGTTCTTCTCCAAAAGTATTCATATTGGCTAACCAAACTTTATCTAAGTCATCACTATCGATGCCGATTGGTAAGAGTAATTTTAATAGGTTAGTTTCTTTAATCCCATGATTTTGATCGATAACTGATTTAAAACATCTAATAGCTATGTCAATTTTTTTAGTTATTTTTAGTTTATCTTCAGGCAGATTTTTCTTACCTTTAAGAGGAGTAAGGGTGTCGGGAGGAGCTGCCATTTCTTGACCAGAAAAAGCGATTACACATAACAAAACTCCACTAGCTTTACCTTGATTATCCCAGATATTTTTTGCTGTCTGTACTGTATCCCAAACTCGATCTTCAAGATAAGATTCAATCTCAGCATGAGCAAAAACTCGATAGGCAAAAGTTAAAGCTAATTGTCTTTCAGAATAGTCATTTATCTCGCTAAATTTACGAGGTAGGAATTGTTTTTTTAGTCGATTCAATTCTCTGGTTAGTTGTCTAAATCTTAGAGATGTCGGCATAGTAAAAAAACTAACTATCTTAACCCCTTAAAAATAATACGATTGTCTTCCATCTGAGGAATATTGAAGTTAATATCTAATACTTTTGATAAAGCTTGACCCCATAAATGAAAACGATTGTAAGTTGCTCTAATACTTTTAGTAGTTTTTTCTACTGAGTTCCTAAATTCATTGTCAGGGTTAGATAATAATTCTTTAAAAGCATTTTCTATCTGTTCTTTGTTTTTCTCGGCAGCTGCTCTAATTAGATCATCGCAAAAGTAAAAAACCATCACATCTAAAATTGCTCGATTCAACTGACTTCGATACTTTCCTTCTTTATATAACCAGAGACGAGAAAAGTTTTTCTCTCCAAAAATATTAATTGTTGTTTGGACAGCTTTTTCAAATTGATCAACAACATTGATAATTTCATCTGAGCGTTTTTCCCATTCTTGATTGAAATTTTGACAGGTTTTATCTAGAAGTATCTTAACATCACCGCGATAATCAGATAAATAATAATGAAAAGCTACATAACGCAATAATATATCAGTGTCGCGCATCCGGAAATCGGGATAGGAAGATTTAAATATTTTCTTTAATGCTTGACTTTCGATCGCTCGATCATCTAAAAAATTAATAAAACCCCCTGGGTGTAATGCTTGTCTTAATTCTTGAGAAGACAAAGGGGTATTTTCCACATTGAGACGCAGAAAAATTTTATGAAGGAAACTCTCCGTTTTCCAATTACGGATAACAATCGTGCGGATAGTTTGATTATCCAGTTGGTCTGAGATATCATTTAAATTGAAGTCATTTTCTAGATCCTGATATTGGCAGCCATTGAGATTATCTAGAAATTCTAAATCTTTTAAAGTAAAACTATTATTAGGTGTGGCACTGTCACCATAAAACTGTAAAATTGTTAGTAGGCGTTGTTTGCCATCAAGAACGATAAATTTCCCTTTTTCCTTATTATTAGTAGCTAAGACAATCAGTGGGACTGGAAACCCTAGAATTAGGGATTCAATAAATCGACTTTTACGAGTAATATTCCAAGCATCTCGTCTTTGAAAGCGCGGATTGAGTTGAATATTTTCTCGAATTAATTGATCGCGGATCGTTGCGGTAGTCCAATCACTTCCAGCAACAACAGTCTCGGAGATTTCTTTGAGTTGTAGTTTTTTTTGGTTTGCTGATTCTCCTTCAATATCTTCTTCTTCTTCCGCAAAATCCACCGCTTCTATTTCTTCTAAAATCTCTAACTGTGTCATGGTAGTAATTAATCTCCTCAATTGTCTATTCTGCAAAAATCCCGCCCCAATATTTGGACGGGACTAACAATCAATCAATAATTCAATACTACTCCCATTCTATAGTTCCGGGGGGCTTAGAAGTAATATCATAAACCACGCGGTTAACTCCCTTAACTTCATTGACAATGCGATTAGAAATTGTCTCCAATAAATCATAGGGAACCCGCGACCAATCGGCAGTCATTCCGTCTTCACTGCTGACTAAACGTAGGACAATAGGATAAGCGTAGGTGCGTTGATCTCCCATCACTCCCACACTGCGGACAGGCAATAAAACCGCGAAAGCTTGCCAGAAATCGTGATACATTCCCTGCTTATTAATCTCATCGCGCACTACCCAATCTGCATCGCGCAAAATATTTAATTTATCTGCGGTGACTTCCCCTAAAATGCGAATTGCTAAACCGGGGCCGGGGAAAGGTTGACGACGAACAATTTCTTCCGGAAGACCAATTGATCGGCCTAATTTTCTCACCTCATCCTTAAATAATTTTCGCAGGGGTTCGACTAATTTAAACCGGAGATTTTTCGGCAGTCCACCAACGTTATGATGACTTTTAATTTTAACCGCGACTCTTTCCCCGGTTTTGGGATCCACATTACTATCGGCCGATTCAATCACATCGGGATATAAAGTTCCTTGGGCCAGATAATCAAAGGGTCCCAAACGATTCGATTCTTCTTCAAACACCTGAATAAATTCATGGCCGATACGACGGCGCTTTTCCTCGGGATCGGTGACACCGGCAACCTGCGCTAAAAATCGCTTTCTAGCGTTGACATACTGGACTCCGATATGGAATTGCTCGTTAAATATCTGCATTAATCGTTCTGGTTCACCCTTACGCATGAATCCCTGATCGATAAACATACAGGTTAGTTGATCACCGATCGCTCGATGCAAGAGGAATGCTAAGGTAGAGGAGTCCACACCGCCGGATAAAGCCAATAAAACTCGCTTATCGCCCACTTTTGCCCTAATTTCTCGGATCGATTCCTCGACAAAAGCTTCCGTAGTCCAAGTGGGTTCGCATTTGCAGATATGATAGACGAAATTGCGAATTAAGGCGATTCCTCCCACAGAATGGACAACTTCCGGGTGAAACTGCACTCCAAAGAGTTTTTTCTTGTGGTCGGCAATGGCCGCACAATCGGTATTATCGGTATGAGCGAGAATTTCAAAACCCGCAGGCAATTCCACGCAGGAATCCCCGTGACTCATCCAAGCGGTGGAACCGTCCTCGACATTGGTTAATAAATCGGTAGGATCGTTGATAAATAGGGATGCTTTGCCGTATTCGGCCCGTTTTGCCCGTTCCACCCTACCTCCTAACTGCTGTACCATCAACTGCATCCCATAGCAAACTCCGAGGATGGGTACACCTAAATTCCAAATTTCGGCATCACAGTGAGGCGCTCCAGGATCATAGACGGAATTGGGACCGCCCGAAAGAATTATTCCTTTCGGGTTGATTTGGGCCAATTGTTCGGCACTGGTACGATAGGAGAGAACTTCGGAGTAAACGTTCGTTTCCCGGATTCTGCGGGCGATTAATTCAGAATACTGGGAGCCAAAGTCAAGAATGATGATTATTTGACGATTAAGGCTATTAGTGAAGGACTCTGAGGGCAAAGTCTCTTGAGGGGTAGGAAGGGGGGTTTGAGTTGTCACTGCGATCAAAAAAAGAAACTGGCAGGAAAAGGTTAAAGTTTTGTAAACTAAATCGGCTATTGTTCTGAAAATAAGCTACAATAGTATGGCCTTATTAGTTTCATTTTTTAAGACTAAATATTCCCACGATCATAGCACGGTCACTGGGGAGTGACTGGTAGATTTTGCAAAAATTTAAGGCCATTTTCGCTTTTGCTGATCAAAGAACGAGAGCGATCGAATAAAATACAACCGACCCCAAGATGACCGTTACTGTGGTTATAAACGTATTCTTGGCAACGGCGATCAATCGTATTAGCCATTTCTCCATAGATGCGTTCCACCCAATTATCTCCCGTTTGCCGGTCTAATTGACGCAGATATTCCAGACCGTTTTCGCTGGTGCTACTGTCAAAAATTTGCTGGAGATGGGGGGTAGCTAAACCCATTTTAGCGGCGTAGGCGGTGAGAATTTCCCGACGACCATCGGCCAGATGATGGTGAGTCTGAAAGATTCCCCCGGCAAGTTTAATTAATTTACCGTGATAACCAAACAAAAGAATTTCAGAGATTCCCTGTAATTGTGCCTCTAATAACATCGGCCCGATCCAATTGGCTGTTTTTACCAAAATATCAGGATTAATACCCATTTGAGGGGCTAAATCTAAGCCATTTTCCCCGATACAAAACACCAGGCGATCGAAACGACGGGATAAAATTTTTAATTGCTCGCGAAAGATTTCCAACTGTCCGGGAGCGCTCAGGGGTTGGGAAATGCCAGTGGTACCCAACAAAGATAATCCCTCTACTACCCCAAAAGCGGCGTTAGAAGTCCTTGTGGCCAGTTTTTTGCCTTCTGGAAGGATAATCGTCACTTTGAGGCTTTCTTGGGGCAGTAACAGGGGTCTGAGGTTTTCTTGCAGCAGACGCTGGGCATAACTATAAATAGCTGATTTTCCGCCATTATCAACCTGGATGCCGATTCCTTCGCCGCCTTGAATCTCTATCTCTTGATTACCCGTTTTTCTTTCTACTAACGCCCATATAGGGGTATTTCTAGTTAAATCTAAATTATCCCCCGGATCGCTGCGGGTGATGGCTAGGGCAGCATCGGGGTTGAGTCGGGCAACTTGTTCGATGGCAATTGTAACGGCTTCTGGCGGTTCTAAAAGATTAAAAGTAACGGAATTTAGCTCATTTTCGCCGTGGAGATGCTGGAGAGATGCGATCGCACTGGCACAGGCAAAAACCGGCAAAGTGTAACCCGAACGGGGTGGGGAGATAGACATAAATAGGGTTGATAGCCAATCAAATTAGCCGTAATCTGATTATAGAACTAGGGGGCAACTGCTGCTATTTTTGATGATTCTTTGACATCCTCACCACCCGGGGTGAGCGCATCTCAAATGCTATTGACAATTGACCAATTTTGTGATCCTTGTGAGAATTTCAAGTGATACCAGTCAATCAGAATAGTTACGAACTCTACCCCTTTGGTCGATTGTTGCTTAACAATTGAGATGGCAAATTCTACAATGAGACTAATTTATGATATGATGAAAGAATGTATGATAATGTTTGTCGAATCTTAGCGTCACTTTTTTCAAGGGATATAGCCACTTGGTTAATCGGAGAACCGATTACATTAACCGAGTTGGAACCGACTGAGTTACTGCTAGATCCAATTAGAGTAGATAGTTTGATTTTTTTACAATCAGAAGACTTAATTCTTCACATCGAATTTCAGACAGATCCGAAAGAAGATATTCCTTTTAGAATGGCTGATTATCGTCTGAGGATTTATCGTCGGGTTCCTCGAAAAAGAGTTTATCAAGTGGTTATTTATCTGAGAAAAAATCAATCTGCTGCTGTCAAAATTAATACCTTTGAGTTATTAGAACTACAACATCGTTATAATGTAGTTAGACTCTGGGAAGTTCCCAGTGAAACTTTTCTAGATGTATCAGGTTTACTTCCGTTTGCGGTGTTGTCTCAAACTGATAATCCAGAAAAAGTATTACAACAAGTAGCTCGTCAAATTGAAAAAATTTCTGATAACATAGAGAGAAATAACATTGCTGCCTCAACTGGTATTATTGCAGGGTTAGTTTTAAATCAATCTATCATTAAAAGATTACTCAAGGAGGAAATTATGAAGGAATCGGTTATTTATCAAGAAATTCTCGCTAAAGGAATCACAGAAGGTGAGATTTTAGGCTTTAAAAAAGGCGAAGCCAATCTAATTCTTAAACAAATTAATCGCCGAGTTGGTAATATTTCAACTGATTGGGTCAACAAAATTCAAGAATTATCTTTAGAACAATTAGAAGATTTAGGAGAAGCTTTATTAGATTTTACCTCTCAATCTGATTTAATTAACTGGTTTAATTATCTTGAAGAAAATAAAAAAAATATTAGATAGTTACACCCTGCAATCTAATAAATAATACTTGTCATTGATGAAAATTTTCTTTCCTGATCATAGCATTTTACCCGTACACAACCAATAACGCTATATTTGAGGAATTAAATCAAAGCGATCGCCTATAGCATTGTATAATAAAGTTGTCTTGAAATAATTAAGAGAAATTTACATAACTACTGATATAAATTAACGGAAGTTCTAGTAAATCTCGCTGATAAATGCTAGTAATAAAGAAACGTGCAGCCTTTTCTCGATGCTGATTTAGTCGTTGAATTTGGGCTCTTCGGGAATTGTTATGCAAATAATTAACTTAAAATAAAATTCGATGAGAGCGCCTACGCTCAAAAGTAGCTGAAATCCATACAGGGAAGGACTTAAGGCACAAACAGGTTAATACCAAAAGATAGACAATTG
>NZ_JADBVE010000127.1:0-23305 GCF_020245285.1 Microcystis sp. M31BS1 | reverse complement strand
AGTTATCAGTTATCAGTTATCAGTGATCAGTTATCAGTGATCAGTTATCAGTGATCAGTTATCAGTGATCAGTTATCAGTTATCAGTTATCAGTTATCAGTTATCAGTTATCAGTTATCAGGAGTTAGGAGATAGGAGACGGGAGATTATTTTTATTTATTCTCCCCACTTCCCCACTTCCCCACACCCCACACCCCACACCCCACTTCCCCACACCCTATGCTAGAGGCTTTACAATTTGATTTTATGCGCCATGCGATTGCCGCAGGAATATTAGTTAGTATTGCCTGTGGGATTGTGGGTACTTTGGTAGTAGTTAATCGTGTGGTTTTTATCAGTGGGGGAATCGCTCACGCTGCCTATGGAGGGATAGGAATCGGTTATTTTTTCGGGATTAATCCCCTGGTGGGGGCGATATTTTTTACCTTTTTTTCGGCCTTAGGCATGGGTTTTTTACAGCGTCGTATCCGGGAGAGAGCCGATACTTTAATCGGGGTGATGTGGGCGATTGGTATGGCGATTGGGGTAATTTTTATTGATTTAACCCCCGGTTATAAAGCTGATTTAATGAGTTATCTTTTTGGTAGTATTTTAACTGTACCGAGGGATGATTTATGGATAATGGCGGGCATAGATATATTAATTATCACCTTAGTTAGTATCTTTTATAAAGAGTTGTTAGCCATATCTTTTGATGAAACCTTTGCGATTATTCGTAATATTCCCGTGGAGATAATTTATTTGGGTTTAATGGGAATAACCGCTTTAACTATTGTGGCAGTAATGCAGGTGGTAGGATTAATTATGGTAATTGCTTTGTTAACTATTCCCGCCGCTATCAGTGGACAATTTGTTAAAAATATGAAGGGAATGATGATCCTAGCGATTATTTTAGGAATTGTCTTTACTTTAGTGGGTTTGTGGTTATCCTATAGTTTAAATCTCACCTCAGGGGCGACAATTATTTTAGTGGCAGGATTGGGTTATTTAATCAGTCTTGCTTGGAAACCTTTTATGCTAACTATCACCAGAAAAATATCTAATCTTTAAGGCTCTCCCCTAGTTATGGTGATCAGAAAAAGTTATCTAGGGGAGGGTGAAGGTAATTCACCCCCATATTGCCCCACATTAGTTGTTCTAGAGGGCGATGGGATAGTCCTGCCAATCATAACCCCAAACGCTGCTTTTGGCGGGCTTTATAGGAAGCTAACAGCCAGATAGAGCCAGAAATCAAAGAAGGAGCAAGGACGAAACAAGTGGCCATGGTCACGGGATGTTCCCGGGCCCAGACCCAATAAATCATCACGGCAAAAATCAAGCCACAGTAAGCTAGTCCTAGAAAGGGGATGCCAATAACTAAAATGGCGAATCGAGTCTCTTTATCCATAAAATATCGGGATGACAGCGAAAATTTAGCTGATGGGTTCCGCTTGTCCCTATGTTTACTTATAATCTTCCTTCTGGGATTGCTTGGGGAAAAATAAGGTATTTTTTAGAATTAGGCGCTGATTATTGGGAGGCCTTCCTTGTCGAAAGAAAGATTAGATTTATTATTAGTAGCCAAAAATCTCTGTGATTCCCGTCAACAGGCACAGCGATTAATTCGCGCTGGAGAGGTGAAAGTCAATCACCAAATCATTGATAAACCTGCCACAGAAATCGATCCAGAAGCGGCGATCGAGGTTAAGCAGAAACTGCCCTATTTGTCAAGGGGGGGCGAAAAATTAGCTAAGGCCTTAGAATTATTTGCCATTGATGTCTGCGATCGCATTTGTTTAGATGGCGGCATTTCTACGGGGGGATTTACCGATTGTCTCTTGCAAAAAGGAGCAAAACGGGTTTATGGGGTCGATGTGGGTTATGGACAAGTGGCCTGGAGTTTACGGCAGGATCAACGAGTTATTTTACTAGAAAGAACTAATTTTCGCTATTTAACCCCGGAAAAGTTATACGGACAGGAAAAACCCGCCGATTTAGCAGTTATGGATCTGTCCTTTATTTCTCTGACCAAAGTTTTACCGACCCTGTGGACGCTATTAAATCCACCGCGAGAGGCGATTTTATTGGTCAAACCCCAATTCGAGGTGGGACGGGAAAAAGTCGGTAAAAAAGGGGTAGTTCGCGACCATCAAGACCAAGCAGGGGCAATTTTTCAGGTTTTACAGGCCGCCGAAGTCTTAGGATGGTTCTATCGGGGTTTAACTTGGTCTCCCATTACCGGGCCTGCGGGTAACGTCGAGTATCTTCTCTGGTTATCCACCGATACTGGCCCAGTTAGTCCCAGTTTAGCCGCGATCGCAGAAATCACCCAAGCAGCGATCAAACAGTTTTAAACCAGGTATTTTCTCAAGGAAGTGGGGAGAGGGGGAGATTTTCGGAAAACCCTTGACAAATGGCGAGACTTGCTTTATACTTTATGTATAATGGGAATCCGTGCGCCCATATATATAGGGTTTTTGAGGGAAGATAACAGAGAAAAAAATAGACTCAAAAATCGGGTTGGGTAGGAAGAGGATAAAGGTATGAAGAGGAAAAATTTCTCTCCCCGACAAGCATTAAACAAAGCATTTCTGAGAGTCAAACCGAATCTTTGTCAGGTAGGGAAGTTTCAAGTATTCTTAGATACAAAAACGATGATCGGGGAGTTCAATGTATTGGAAAATGGGAGAGATAACCCGAAAAATTATTGTTAAATCATGTTAAGTCCCGTAGAGACGATTAAAATTCTCGAAAATCATCCCGATCGCACTTTTCCAGCTGGTGAAGTTATTTTTGTCGATGGCACGGAGGGCGAGTTAATGTACGGTATTCTTAGCGGAGAAGTGGAGATGTATATCAAGGAACAATTGATAGAAACTCTAGAAAAAGGGGATGTATTCGGAGCAGGAGCGCTCCTGCATGGGGATAAACTGCGAGAATCCACAGCTATCGCCAAAACTGATTGTAAATTAGCCTGTCTCAATCAACCGCAGTTTTTATTTGCCGTGCAGGAAACCCCCATGTTTGCAATCGAAGTATTAAGAAGTTATTCCGATCGCTTTCGCAAGTTGAAAAAAATCTTCACCAGTGAAGCATAGAGGAGCAAAGGAAAGCCATACCCCGAAAACTATTGACCGAAAATCTCACCGATAGTTAAACGGGAACCATTGACCAAATCCCCACCAGAACGCGGTGGTTTTCCCGATAATTGCACTTCTTTTAATAACAATAAACCCGCTCCCGTCTGCACTACCGGCCCGAAATTTTTCCAGAGAGTCACGATCGATCCCACTTCTCCGCTTAGATGAGAAAGGTCTTTTGTCTGTAATTCTCGAGGCAGTTGCTCCAGATCGTCTAGGGGAATAGTGGCCATCACTTTTAGGGGTTGTCCCCGGAAAGTGGTCAGCGCATTAGGATAAAAACCCCGGACTCGATCATGAATTGTCCGGCCCGAATCTTGCCAGTGGATTAGGTAGTCAGATTTCTGAATTAAAGGGGCATAGGTGGCATCGTCATTATTTTGAGGAATTGGGGTAATTTCTGCTCGATCGAGCTTAGAGAGGGTTTCTAGGAGCAAATCCGCCCCCATTTGCCCTAGGGTTGCTCCCACCTGTTCGGCATTGTCAAAAAGAGCGATCGGGCTGTAGGCTTTCAGTAACATCGGTCCGGTGTCCATGCCCGCATCCATTAACATGGTGGTAATGCCGGTTTCTTTTTCTCCCCTAGCGATGCACCACTGCACGGGGGCTGCTCCCCGATATTTCGGTAAAATTGAGCCATGAACGTTAATACAGCCTAATCGCGGCATCTCTAGAATTTCTGGGGAGAGAATTTGTCCGTAGGCAACCACCACAAAGGCATCCGCTTGCGATTGTCTGAGAAAATCTAAGGTTTTAGCGTTTTTTTTGACACTTTTGGGCTGCCAAACCGGTATTTGCTGTTCTATGGCTATTTGTTTCACCGGTGAGGGGATTAATTGATTACCCCTTCCCCGGCGCTTGTCCGGTTGGGTAACGACGGCAATTATTTCTATATCGGGATTGGCTAATAATTTTTTTAGGGTGGGAACAGCAAAAGTCGGGGTTCCGAAAAAAACAATACGCATGGGAAAGGGGGGATTTTTCAGTTATCAGTGAGCAGTAACCATTAACGACTAACTATGCCAGACCATTGGATTTTTTTGGCTTTTTCCCGACGATAGGAGAAAAAATGCTCCTCTTGTTGATAGGTACAAAAAGGAGCGATCGCAATTTGTTCATCCCTAATTCCTAACTGTTGTAGTTGATGGTAAATCACCCGTCGCACGTCTAAGCGCACTTTTCCTTTTTCCTTGTCAGCAAATAAGGGGGAGGGGGAGAGGTTAAATAAATTCCCTAGAATTTGGTCGGGATTGGTTTCTTGGGGAAATAAACTTAAACCCACTTCTGCGGCAACTTCTCCATCTACTTGATACACTTCCCCGGCAATTGCCGGCCCCAGGGCCAACACTAAGTTATCTAAACAACTACCAGATTTTAATAACTGCTTAACTGCTTTGGCAACTATCCCCTTGGCTGTCCCTCTCCATCCAGAATGAATCGCCACCCCAACACCGGTAGAGCGATCGCCTATTAGTACGGGCGTACAATCAGCACTGGCCACCCAAATCCCTTGACCGGAAGCATCGGTGATAATTCCATCCGCTTCGACAATTTCCGGGTTAGTAATCCCTTGGGGATTTAATAGGCGATCGCCATGTACCTGTTTGACCCGATAAACCGGTACATTTGCCCCCAGAGCAGCCGTAAAAGCTTCCGGGGTTTGGGGGTAATAATGACGGGTAAAAAAGCCGTGGGACCAGTCCTCTAGGAGATTACAGGTAAGATAGGGCAATCCTTGCCATATTTGCCATTGCCACAGAGAAGTCTCGGTTAATCGGACATCGATCGCTACATTGGTCACAGTCTAAGCCTCTCTTGCTTCATTAATACCTCGTTCTTTCCTATCCTAGTTCTGAGCCTGGCAAACGGCAACCGGAAGATTATTTATATCTCCGGTAAAAATCAAAAATTGTTGTTAGGGTTAGGAGTCAGTAGCCAGTAGTCTCCGATCAGAAAAATAGTAGAGGAGGAACAAGAGAGAGAGCTATCGATGAATTAGAGAGATTATCACCGAATAATCCCCTAAAATCGGCTTCCTTAAACTTATTGTATAATTTGAGTAGAAATCTAGAAGCGTTATCGAAAAAAACACAGGAGGATAGGGAGTTTATTATGCGTTTAGCTCCACTTTACCAACAGGATAGAGAACAAGCGATTCAAGAGGGGGTACAGCAGGAAGCATTAAAGTTGGTTATTAGACTTCTTCAACGACGTTTCGGTGAAATACCGCAGAATCTTGAGGAAACCATCCGTAAACTTCCTGTGGAGCGCTTAGAAGACTTAGGACTCGCTTTATTAGAGTTTGACACTTTGACGGATTTAGACAACTGGTTGCACCCGTGAACAATGGCGACCGCATTTTCCATCCTTGATTATTCTTTGGCTTTTTGCTGGTTATCGATCGATCCACTTATGACAATAGAGGCTAGAAGCCTCTGTAGGTAAGGCTTCTAGCCCGCTTGTCCCCCTCTGGGGTGTATTATACTAATGTTAATACACCCCATCATTAATCGATGTCTTAAGCTATTAAGCTGCGGCAGTTAATATGATCGCTACACGAATGAGATCTATAGCCTGTTCACGGGTTATTCTCAGATTAGGATCATGAGAATGTATGATAGAAACTCGATCTGCTTTACTGGCAATTTCTAGTGGTACTGACTCGTCCCAAGGATCTTTCCGATCACTTCTTCCTCCCGGAATTAAATCTCCATCAACACCAAAGGAATGCTTTCCAGATATGTGTGATCTTCCTTCCCTGTTATAAATCACAACGATAACTGATCCTGTAAAACCTTTAAAATCTACTTTTGTTCGAG
The DNA here is from genome assembly GCF_020245285.1 of Microcystis sp. M31BS1. Lineage (NCBI taxonomy): Bacteria > Bacillati > Cyanobacteriota > Cyanophyceae > Chroococcales > Microcystaceae > Microcystis > Microcystis sp. M31BS1. Next base: position 17,367 of record NZ_JADBVE010000127.1, on the reverse strand, counting down.
TGTGAGTCTCCGCTGTAAGTTTTCCATCAGGGGAAACTGTAACGTTAGTCGTCATGGTTCCCCCTGCTACTCGGTTTGTTTGTTCAGCCCGTACAGGTCGAGAATTATTATCATTTCTACCTAATCCTTCAGGAACTTTAACTCCTACAAATGATATATTAAATGCTTGCCAAAAATCATTTTCATCTCTTCCAGAAAAGCAGGTAACTTCTTGCTGAAAAGCGGTTAAATCATTCATCACTTGACCACCATGAGAATGTAAAGCGAAGTCTGTATTAACATGAATTAATTTAACTCGTTTACTATCATTCCAAACACCGCCCCCTTCTATTGATATTCTCCATAAATCGTTACTATCACCAGAACCAGAAAAACCAAAACAAGTTACCTCTTGCTGTCCAGTGATGGGAGAAGGTATTCCGGGATGACTATGTAAGTTTTTTTGCGTTAAAAGATGTTCAAGTCTCAACAGATCACCATCTTTTACGGTTTGAGTCTCATTATCTCTTGGATTGTTAGCATTAACACTTTTAACAATCCAAAAGTCATTATCGTCACCATTAGCACCGTTATTAAAGCAAGTTACTTGTTGCTGTTGTGAACTGTTAGGATGTTTATAATTAAGCGGGTGAGAGTGTAGATGAAAACCTGTTAAAATGTGTCTCATTTTGATTTGACTTCCATATTGAACATCCATGTCTTATACTCCTATTAAGTATGTGTATTTAAAATTAAAGATTACATAGTCGGCTTTCATGAAGTTTGTTTTATAAGTTATATGAAGTCAGAAAAAGACGGGACTTTTCTAAATAATCTTTACAAAAGAATGCTTTTAGCGGATAATGGCGGATAAAGACTTACATCCAACAGTTAAATAAGTATGAATACTCAAGAATTGACTAGCTACCTAGATGAATTGCTATTCTCGAAAACGGGTGAGCATCTAGATAGTCTGCAACTGTCGATTATTAGGGGAGTTTTAAATGGAAAAAAATACGCTGATATTGCCAAAGAATATAATTGTAGTGCTGGTCATGCTAAGGATGAAGCTTATAAACTTTGGCAACTTCTTTCTGATACTTTAGGAGAAGATATTAATAAGTCTAATTTTTGCGCTACAGTTCAAAGAGTAGTCGGTAAAAATAACTATGGTATTGTTGTTAATAGTAGCCAAGTTGACAAACTTAATTTTTGTCCCAGTTCTCCTTCTAACCTAGAAGAAAACGATGATATTATTCCCGATGATCAAATTATGGCTAATGCTATCGAAAAGAAAACTAAAAGGGAAACTATCCCTCGCTTAGTCAAACTAGGATTAACTCCCGAACAAATTGCTGAAGCATTAGATTTGTTAGTACCAGAAGTAAAAAAAATTATCGCCAGTCAATCGGAATAATCAATAATGAATAATGGGGAGCATCTCATTTATGCAAGTGAGTAATTATACTTATCCCTGAAACTGGTTTCTAGCAAGGCTTTCAAAATAGCTTGACATAAAAACCTGATTTAGGGGTTACAAAGGTGAGATGCTCCTGAATAATGAATAATCTCTGTTTTACTTCTGTACTTTATGATTAATCTAGGGCAAAAATAACCAACTGAGGCAATTAACCTTTTTCAAGCTACCGAGTTTAGGTGGTAGTCACTGATAACTGGTAACTGATAACTGATAACTGAAATGACGCGCTTTATTTGGGATAAATTTAGCAAAGACTTCTTAGAAACCCTTCTTTCTCCCTACGGTACAGTAGTTATCAGCAAAGAAGTCACCTCAGAAATTAAAGAAATTGATGTGTATTTTAGTCCTAATACCGAGGCAATTCCCCCTCAGTTAGGATTATTAGGCAGATTATGCCAACATCCTTGTTTATTAGAACCCTATCGCAATGGGATTACCCTTGATGGTATCAATGATTGTCTGTCCAAGCGCTTTGCTATTCGTGAAATCTTCCAGAGAGAAGCAAAGAGAAATAAACAGAGAATATCAGAGGAGGAGATACCTAAGTTGTGGATTCTCACTCCCACAGCTAGTGAGCGCATTTTATCCCTGTTTAAGGCTCAATTACAACCCAATTGGGGAGAAGGGGTTTATTTTCTCCCGGAAGGTTTAGGTACAGCTATTGTCGTCATTCATCAATTACCCGCAATCCCAGAGACATTATGGCTAAGATTATTGGGTAGAGGAGGAACAAGAGAGAGAGCAATTGACGAATTAGCCAGATTATCGCCGAATGCTCCCCTAAAATCGGCTTCTTTAAACTTATTGTATAATCTGAGTAGAAATTTAGAAGCGTTATCGAAAAAAACACAGGAGGATAGGGAGTTTATTATGCGTTTAGCTCCACTTTACCAACAGGATAGAGAACAAGCGGTTCAAGAGGGGGTACAGCAAGGTGTACAGCAGGGTCTTGAACAGGGTAGAATTCAAGAAGCCAATCTTGTTATTAGACTTCTTCAACGACGTTTCGGTGAAATACCGCAAAATCTTGAGGAAACCATCCGTAACCTTCCTGTGGAGCGGTTAGAAGACTTAGGACTCGCTTTATTAGACTTTGACACTTTGACAGATTTAGATAACTGGTTGCATCCGTGAGCAATGGCGATCATCTCATTCATCCTTGATTATTCTATAGTTAAGGGGTCCACATCGATCGCCATACTTACCTTGGGTAAAACTAAGCTTTTCAAAGGACGCAAAAGACCACCGATATCAGCCTTTTCTCCCGATAATTTTAACAGAATTTGCCAGCGATAACGGTTAGCCACGCGCATAATTGTTGCGGGTGCAGGTCCCAAAATATCCCAATCGGAACCGAAATTATTAACACATTCCTCCGCAACATTTTCGGCACTTTTCTGGACTGCTTCCCCATCTAAACCACTAAAGCGAATTAAGACTAAACTGCCGTAGGGAGGATAATTGAAACTCTCTCTGTGCATTAATTCCGTCTCGACAAAACCCTCATAATCGTGGGTTTGCACTGCTCTAATCACGGGATGTTCAGGGGTATAGGTTTGGATAATTACCTTTCCTTCTCTTTCTCCCCTTCCTGCTCTCCCTGCTACTTGGGTGAGGGTTTGAAAAGCGCGTTCGGAGGCGCGATAATCGGAGTGATAAAGTAAACCATCGGCTGCCATTACTCCTACTAAAGTAACTCGATCGATATCTAATCCTTTGGTGAGCATTTGGGTTCCCACTAAAACATCAAACTCACCATCAGTAAATAGTTTTAATAGTTCCCGGGGAGCATTTTTGTTGCGGGTGGTATCACTATCAAAACGCAAGCAGCGCAAATCAGGAAATTCTTTGCTTAATTCTTGGGTGACGCGCTGAGTGCCAGTACCGAAAAATTTTAGATAGGGAGAACCGCATTCAGGACATTGTTTCGGATGGATGCGACCATAGTTGCAGTAGTGACAGCGGAGTAATTCTTGCGCTCCCGGTTCGGTGTGGTGGTAGGAGAGGGAGACATCACAGTGGGGACACTCCAGCACATAACCGCAACTTCGGCAAGATACAAAAGTACTATGACCCCGGCGACTGACGAATAAAATTGCCTGTTCTCCCTTGTCGCGCAGGGTTTCCAGAGATGAACGCAGGGATTGACTAAACAGGGAACGATTGCCTCGCTGCAATTCCCGTCGCATATCGACGATTTCCACCCGCGGTAAGGGGCGATTTTGGATGCGATCGGGCAAAGATAGGTAAAGACGGGGATTAACTTGGGATTCTAGCCATGTTTCTAGGGATGGCGTGGCCGAGCCTAAAATTACGGGACAATGGTTTAATTGAGCGCGCCATTTAGCCACGGTACGCGCGTGATAGGTGGGGAGTAATTGACTTTGTTTAAAGCTGCTATCGTGTTCTTCATCGAGGATAATCATGCCTAGGTGGGGTAAAGGGGCAAAAATCGCCGATCGCGTCCCGATAATGACTTGTGGGGTTCCTGTCAACATCTGTCGCCATGTATCGTATCTTTCTCCTTCCGAGAGGGCGCTATGATAAACATAGACTCGATCGCCAAAACGGGCCACAAAGCGATCGGTTAGTTGCGGTGTTAATCCAATTTCGGGGACTAAAACCAAGGCAGATTTACCCGCTGCTAGGACAGGTGCGATCGCCTGTAGATAGACTTCTGTTTTACCCGATCCCGTCACTCCATGTAAGAGAGCGCTTTCACCACCTTTTAGGGTTTGAATGGCTTCTAAAGCCTGTTTTTGACTAGAAGTGAGTGTTTTTGGTTGATCCCTGCTCATAATCGCCGAGGATAAGCGCAGAAATTCCCGATCCTCAATCACCACATAACCCTTGTCAATGAGCGGTTTAAAATGTTTTGTCCCCGCAAGTTGTGCCAATTCTGGCAGCCACATTTCTCCTCCCTGGTGGCGTAAAATTTCGACAATTTTGCGCTGATTTTCAGTTAAATCAGCAGGAAAGTCGGTTATTAGCAGGGTAATGGCTTTTTTTTGTTTAATATTGGTACTTTTGGGTGCTTCTAGATAGCTTTCCACCCAACCGCGCTTAACTAAGTCTCGGATACCGTAATTGGCATTTTTTACTTTTTCTTGCAGGTATTTCGCCGAATAATCGCCTTCTTTTTGATTTTTTAGCAGGGATAAAATCTGACGGGAGAGGGGAGTACAAAAAACTTCCGCACCGGGGGGAATCGCTTCTGGTTTTAATCTGATGCGACGTTGGGAACTTCGCAGTAAACCCGTAGGTAAAGCGACGCGAACAACGGTGATTAAATCCGTCGCGTAGTATTGGGCGATTTTCGTCAATAACTGCCAATAATTATCGGGGAAAAACCCCTTAGCAATCACATCTTCCACGGGACGAATTTGATTTTCTTCCAGTCCTGCGGGCAAATTTTCGAGAAATCTAAGAGCAATTCCCCCAATTACCTGAGAACCAAAGGGAACGCTTAAAATATCGCCGATTTCTACCGTTAAATCCTGGGGGATACTATAGGTTAATATTTGCTGATCCTCTTGACTATCTCTAGGATAAGGGCGATCAACCAAAACCTCTAACCACAGTTGCCCAGTTGTGGTTAATTGGTAAGGTGTGCGAGGTTCCGCTACAGTCAGGGTAGCACAGCGATCGAGCATGGTTATCAGTTATCAGTTATTAGTTATCAGTTATCAGTGGGGAGCGGGAAGTGGGGAGTAGGAAGTGGGGAGTGGGAAGTGGGGAGAATGGGGTATTTAAATTATAGTTTAAAGCTTGAGGGGAATAAAACCAGTTAATTTTCTCTAAAAACAGTTTAATTATTGCTTTTTTGCCCACAAATTTTGATTTTTAGCCCGTGAAGTCTTCCCAAAAGAATTTTTATCCACCCTTAAGCATTGATAAAGTTAATGATAACTATTGACTATTAGCTATTAAATCGCACCATAGTTAGTCAAAAGGTGAGAATGGTTCTCAATAGAAAAAGCGAAGAATAGTAATAAAAAGCTGATGGCTATCTTGATTGTTAAGAAGCGTGATCTTTACCTAGTCAAATACTAAAAACCTTAGTTAGAGTGTATAAGTGAAAACCCTGAAAGTCTCCCCTATTCACCAGAAAATCTGATTATCTGGTTCAGCGATTTGTAACCATGGACACAGAAGCACCCAATTATATCCCAGAAATGGCCGCCATTAATTAAGAAAACGTTTAAAAAATCTGCTCCCCGAAAATTCAATGTAACAATCAGCCCATTGGGAGAAACTAAGTTTTTCACCGCTATTATAACCCCACTCCATCCATAACTGCTTATGAAAATCTCTAAACTAGCCGCCGATGATAATTTTAATCAAATTATTGCCCTGGAGACAAATCCTTTAGAACTGGACAGCGTGGATTTTGCTGAAAGAACTGACGAAGATCTGACTGAACCTTTACCGGAAACCCTAAAAACCACTCGTGGGAGTAGTGGAACTGGATACGATAAAGGCAGCAATGAAGACACTGTTGGGGCATTTTTTAAAGAAATGGCTCGTTATCCCCTGCTTAGTGCGGAAGAAGAAATTGAATTAGCCTACTCGGTTAAGTTTCTCATGGAAGCGGAAGAAGTACGCCAAAAACTGCAAGAAAATTTACATCGTCCCCCGACGAAAACGGAATGGGCGATCGCTTTAGAATTAGATAATGAACGTCAACTGGAAAACCGTCTTTATCGCGGACGAACAGCTAAACGGAAAATGATTCGTTCTAATTTGCGCTTGGTGGTTTCTATCGCTAAACGCTATTTAAATCGCGGGGTTCCTTTCTTAGATTTAATTCAAGAAGGTGCGATCGGACTCAACCGTGCGGCCGAAAAATTCGATCCCAATAAAGGTTATAAATTCTCTACCTATGCTTATTGGTGGATTCGACAAGCAATCACCCGCACCATTGCTAACGATGCGCGGACAATTCGTTTACCGATTCACATTGTCGAAAAACTCAATAAACTCAAAAAAGCACAGCGCATTCTCAAGCAAGATTTACAGCGCAATCCCAATGAACGGGAACTCGCGGAAGCGTTAGAAATAACTCCCGAACAATTGCGGCAATTATTACAATTGCGTCGTCAATCTCTCTCTTTAAATCATCGTGTGGGGAAAGGAGAAGATACGGAATTAGTGGATCTGTTGGAAGATGATGATCTACAACTTCCCGAAGATAAAATGAATGAGATGATGATGCGTCAAGAAATTTTCGCAGTTTTAAGTGATGTTCTCACGGAACGGGAAAAAGATGTTATCTCCCTCCGTTATGGTTTAGCTACCAGTCAACCCTATACCCTAGAGGAAGTGGGGGGAATGTTCAATTTATCTCGGGAACGAGTACGTCAAATTCAAACTAAAGCGATGCGAAAATTACGTCGTCCTCAAGTCGCGCGTCGTCTGAAAGGATGGTTACATTAATAATTTTTTCTAACTCGTTCTCTCCCCTCTCCTTTTTCTTGGAGAGCTTTTTTTGTCGATATTTAGCTTAAAATTAAGATCAAGCTGATTTTCTCAGTAGATAGTCATAATACCTATGAACCGACATCTCCAACGGAAAGTGAAAACGGGAAAATATCAATCTCCCCAAGAAGTCATCGACTTTGCTTTGCAGTTACTCGATGAATACGAACAAATAACTGATGCAGAATGAAGAGAAGATATTCGGCAAAAAATAGATAAAGCTATCTTTGCATCAGAAAATCATCCTCTCATAGATGGAGAAACTTTTGTCACTGAAATTATTCATCGTTTTCAACTTTTCAACCCATGGGAGATTAATCTAAAATAGGTGGTTATAAGTAGGGAGGCACAATTATTTGTAGGATGGGTTAGCGGTAGCGTAACATGAGCGGGTGTTGGGTTTCATGCTTCAACCCAACCTACGTTCATCTTATATTTAATTCCACCCACCCGCTTATCATAAATAAATATACTAGCTAGTCAGAAGCTGAATATAACAGGCAATTTCTCATCTATTTTTTCTAGTTCTGAATAAAATCAAATTAATTCAATATGTCCAAAAACTTTTGGTTAATTCCCGATAATATCTATTTTCTCAACCATGGTTCCTATGGTGCAACCCCTAAAATAGTCTTGGATTATCAGCAACAATTGCGGGAACGAATGGAAAGACAACCTTTAGCATTTTTGGGGAGAGAATTAGAGGGTTTATTAGATATTGCTAGGCAAAAATTAGCGGATTTAGTGGGAGTAAATAGCGATGATTTAGTCTTTGTTCCCAATGCAACCACAGCAGTGAATGCGGTGTTAAATTCCTTAACTTTTCAGGAAAATGAGGAAATTCTGATCACCGATCAGACCTATAATGCTTGTGCTAATGCAGTTAAACATATAGCTAAAAGATGGGGTTTAAAGGTAATTATCGCTAAAATTCCCTTTCCTGTACAGTCCCCTTTAGAAATTAGTCAAGCAATTTTAGCATCTGTTTCTCCCCGGACAAAATTAGTAGTTTTAGATCATGTCACCAGTCCCACGGCCTTAATTTGGCCAATCGCAGAAATTGTGCAAGAATTAAATAATCGGGGTATTGATACTCTCATCGATGGCGCTCATGCTTTAGGTTTTTTACCCCTTAATATCAGGACAATTAATCCCACCTATTATACTGCTAATTGTCATAAGTGGTTATGTAGTCCCAAGGGGGCTGCTTTTCTCTATGTGCGCGGGGATAAACAGGCAATAATTCGACCTTTAACTATTAGCCATGGAGCAAATTCTCCTCGACAAGATCGTTCCCGTTTTCAGTTAGAATTTGCTTGGATGGGAACCGATGATCCCAGCGCTTATTTATCAGTGCCAAAAGCGATCGAGTTTTTAAATTCTCTCTCTATTGATGGTTTACTGGGTCTGATGGCGAGGAATCGTAATTTGGTTTTAAAAGCCAGAAATTTGCTTTGTCATGCCTTGCAGGTCAATTATCCCTGTCCAGAATCAATGATTGGAGCGATGTCCTCAATTCTAATTCCTAGTTATTCCTGGCCAGCAGAAGATTTATCTAGGCAACTGTGGGAAAAATATCAGATTGAAGTGCCGATAATTCCTTGGGGAGAAGCATCATTAATTGTGAGAATTTCTGCTCACTACTATAATTCGATCGAGCAGTATGAATATTTAGCTGAGGTTTTAAATTACTTGCTATTTAGGCAAAGATAAGCTGGGAGCAGGGAGCATCGGAGCAGGGGAAAAAAATCCATAACTGAGTTTTTAAAGTTGGATTTGGAGTTAATAACGGACTTGCCATGAGAACCGATAATTGGGCTAAAATACTTCTTGGAGCATGGTTTCCTTGAGCATTTCTAAACCCTTTTTCACCCGACGGGAGACGGTAACGACACTAATGCCTAATTGTTCGGCTGTTTCCCGTTGAGTAAGATCTTTAAGGAAGACAAATTCAAGAATATGACGGGTTTTGTCTTCTAATTGAGCCATTGCCTGTTGTAAACGAATGCGATCCTCTTGACACAGTTGAAAGCTGCGATAACGGGGATCGGGAACGATGTCTTTTAAACAAGTATGATTATCTTCATCGTTATTAACCGTCGCATCGAGACTAAGAGGTTCACGGTTTTGGAAAGCCAGTTTTACCTCTTGCCATTCTGCGAGGGAAATATTTAAAGCGAGGGAGATTTCCGTATCGTTGGGTTGACGATTGTAGAGGGACTGGAAATCCCGACGCATATTTGTTGCTTGTCTGCCTAAATCTAACCAACGACGAGGAATACGAACTGTGTAACCTTTATCCCGTAGATAGTGTTGAATTTCGCCGCGAATATAGGGAATAGCGAAGGAACTAAAAGCATGACCTTTGCTGCTGTCAAAACGCTGAACCGCTCGAATTAGTCCCATAGAGCCAACCTGCAATAAATCTTCGTAATTTTCAGGGCATTGATTGACCCAATGATGAGCTTCCCTTCTGACTAATCCTAGGTTTAACTCCATAATTTGATCTCGTAACTTATTATCTCCTGTTTTTTGATATTTTTGAAACAGGGTGAGAGTTTCTAGTTTAAGATTTTCTTTATTTAGGACAGACATAGGGCGTTAACAGACTTAAAAAATCATTGACTATAAAAGCTCACTATTGCAATTGGCTTTGACAAATCCCAATACAGTCTAGATTAGAAGCGGCAAGCAATGGCAACAATGGAACTTACTACGATCTTCATCATACGGTCTTTACATAAAGGCTTGTGTGATTTCACGCGGTCAAGCCAGTATTTAAAGACACAGGTAAGCTAAAACCCAGGTAATTAGGGTTGGCTGAAAAAGTTGTTCCTAGAGGCAGGGTGTGGGGTGTGGGGTGTGAATTTTCCCCCTGAAAAAGCCTTAATCTAACAAGGTTTTTGGATTTATTCAGCAGCCCTATCTAGGGTTTGCGGCAAAAAGTAGGGGCGAAGCATTCGGATAGAAAATCTACGGTTTCAGCGATAGGTTATTGTCCGAATGCTTCGCCCGTACAGGACGCGATCGCCGATCAAGATGTAAGGTTTTTGAGCCACTAGCTTGAAAATCTTGCAGCTGCTTCGCCAAAAAGCCCCAAACCCCATACCTCGTCTATATTTCACATTTATTCAGCCAACCCTATCCAGAAAACTAGAAGTCGAACAAAGGTAAACTCCGATCCTTATTTTTCGGCAATTTCGCCAGTAAACCTAAATGTTCGTAGGCGGCTGCCGTCACCATGCGACCCCGGGGGGTACGATGAAGATAACCTATTTGTAATAAATAAGGCTCATACACCTCCTCAATCGTTTTGGCATCTTCTCCCGTGGCTGCTGCTACTGCTTCCAATCCCACGGGTTTACCTTGAAACTGTTCGATCATCGTCTTTAATACTAATCGATCGGTCCAATCTAAACCCATAGAATCCACATTTAATTGATTTAATCCCTCAGCGGCTAACTGGGGGGTGATCATAGTTTCTCCCTTCACCTGCACATAGTCGCGTACTCGTTTTAATAAACGATTGGCAATGCGTGGAGTTCCCCGACTGCGACGGGCAATTTCGATCGCACCCGCTTCAGTAATGGGAATATTAAATATAGTAGCACTTCTGAGCATAATTGCCGTCAATTCCTCAACTGTATAGAAACGCAGACGTTGAATCATGCCAAAACGATCGCGTAAAGGCGCAGTTAAAGAGCCAACTTTGGTAGTAGCACCGATTAAAGTAAAGGGAGGTAAAGAAATACTGCGAATTTTCGCCGCTTGACCCTTACCAATCGTCACATCTAGGCGATAATCCTCCATCGCTGGGTATAATAACTCCTCCGTCACCCGATTCAGTCGATGAATTTCGTCGATAAAAAGAATATCCCGGGGTTGAAGATTGATCAGGATGCCGGTAATGTCCCGGGGACGCTCTAAAGCGGGGGCGGCAGTAATGCGGCAATTTACTCCCATCTGGGCCGCTAAAATTAAAGCCATGGTGGTTTTGCCTAACCCCGGCGGTCCGTAGAAGAGCAGATGATCGATCGCTTCTTGTCTAGCTTTGGCCGCGGCGATGGTGACTTTTAGATTAGCCTTTAAGTCCTGTTGACCGATATAATCCTCTAGGGATTGCGGACGAATCTGCGCTTCTGCTTTTTCCGTTTCTTCTATAGTGGGATTGGGAGTGAGCAGATTTTCCTCGGCAGCCGGGGTGGAATTATGCGATCGTTTGATGGCCATTGTTACAATCAAGAGTCTAGGATATGTTAGCGAAGCGGATTTTGCCTTGTTTGGATGTCAATAAAGGTCGGGTAGTGAAAGGGGTTAATTTTGTCAATCTTCAGGATGCTGGCGACCCCGTGGAGTTGGCCCGCTTGTATAATCAGGCAGGGGCTGATGAGTTGGTTTTTCTTGATATTACTGCTACCCATGAAGATCGCGACACGATTATTGATGTAGTCTATCGCACGGCGGAACAGGTTTTTATTCCTCTGACAGTGGGTGGGGGCATCCAATCCTTAGAAAATATTAAAAATTTGTTAAGAGCCGGGGCCGATAAAGTCAGCATTAACTCGGCTGCCGTGCGCGAGCCGGAATTGCTCGATCGAGCCAGCGATCGCTTTGGGAAACAGTGCATTGTGGTGGCGATCGATGCTAGACGACGCAAGGATGTGCATAACCCTGGTTGGGAGGTTTATGTTCGGGGTGGACGGGAAAATACGGGTATTGATGCTTTATTATGGGCCCAAGAAGTGGAAAAACGCGGGGCGGGTGAGTTGTTAGTTACCAGTATGGATGCCGACGGCACGCAAGCGGGTTATGATCTGGCCTTGACAAAAGCGATCGCTGAAAGGGTGGAGATTCCTGTGATTGCTTCGGGAGGAGCGGGTAATTGTCAGCATATCTACGAAGCATTGACGGAAGGGCGGGCAGAAGCGGCTTTATTGGCTTCTTTGCTCCATTATGGTCAATTAACCATCGCTGAGGTCAAAAATTATCTGCAAAATCAACAAGTACCCGTGCGTTAGCCGGGGAAAATGAGAGCAAGATTTGCAGAACTTAATCTAGGGATTGAGTCGCTTTTTCGGGAAAAGGATTTCTTTAGGCTGCAAACCAAGAAGAGTAAGGTTTACACCTATTACTGAAAGTCAATGGCTGACGGCTGACAGCCGCGATCGAGCAACGGGCAAAAAATCCGCATTTTAAACTTCCGTCCGATTATCCCCAGGGAAAATTATGTATTAGAATAGAGGAAAGTTAACAAAATTTAAAATATGTTAGTTCCGATTCTCATCTTTGACCTCGGTCTTGTGGCTTGGTCATTGCATCTAATGCAGCAAGCGTTCGACAGGCAAGAGTTTTCCTTGATGCTGGCGGGAACCTTGGTGGCAGCAGCGGCAGCGGCTATGTTAGTAGTTTATTTCCTCATGGGTCACTGTTTAACCTATTTAACCCAAATTTCGGCTCCTGTCTAAATGGGGGCGATTGTTTCACTCTTGTGGATGAGCGATCGTCTTGGCAGTGACAAATTTTTTTCTCGCCCCCCCTTGACAAAATGATTCTATTTAAGCTATATTCAAAAATGGTCTTCGCGGGGTTATAGCTCAGTTGGTAGAGCACCTCAATGGCATTGAGGGGGTCAGCGGTTCGAATCCGCTTAGCTCCATACAGTTAAGATAAGAGTTTCAGGGTTACTGGGGCTAGAAAAGTGGCACGGAGATGGTAGATTGAAAGAGGATTTCTGGTTAGAAAACTCTCTTTTTACATACATCGATACTCTCTCAGGACAAAATTAATAAACCTCTTGCATAATTAATTTTTGAGGGTTCAAAAAAGGCAAAAACAAGGATTAAATTACATAAAATCTGTAAATAGACCGTTTAATTGATTATTATTCATTCTTAATTCTCCTGACTACTGACTACTGACTACTGACTCCTAACCCTAACAACAATTTTTGATTTTTACAAGAGGTCTAATGATAGAGCTTTTTAAGCAACTACCTCGTTGGTTGCGGCTAAGTCTAGTTTTTCCGCTCTTATTTCTCAATGGTTGGTTATTATTCCAATTATTTAGCTATCTAGAACCCTTAGTTAGTATTTTTGTCACTGCTAGTTTACTAGCTTTTGTCCTAGATGTTCCCATCAAACTGCTGCAAAGACGCGGGGTTAATCGCAGTGGTTCGATCGCTATTGTCTTTTTAATTGCCCTATTAATTTTGAGCGTTTTAGGTTTAATTTTAATTCCCCAGATTGTCGAGCAATTAAGCAGTTTAATCAATAGTTTGCCCCAGTGGATCGAGTCGGGAACCGAACAGATACAAAATTTAGAAAAGTGGGATAAAACTCAGAAATATGCGATTTATATCGAGCAATCAATTACCCAGTTATCGGAACGACTAACTAACGTTTTACAAACTCTTAGCACTCAATTACTGAGCTTTGTGCTGGGAACTATCAACAGTATCTTAAACATTCTCTTTGTTCTGGTTCTAACTGTCTTTCTGGTTCTCTATGGCGAACAAATTTGGGAGGGAATTTTAAGCTGGATTCCTGCTCCTTGGAATCTCAAATTAAGAACGATTATTCGTCAAACTTTTGAAACCTATTTTGCCGGTCAAACCATTTTGGCGGGAATTCTCAGCCTTGCTCAAATTTTTGTTTTTGTGATTCTCAAGGTTGATTATGCCCTATTATTCGGGGTGGCAATCGGTCTAACTACATTAATTCCTTTTGCCAGTGCCTTCACCATTATTGGCATTAGTACCCTACTGATGTTTCAAGATTTTTGGTTAGGGTTAAAAGTTTTGACCCTGACTATTATTGTCGGTCAAATTAATGATAATGTCATCGCCCCTCGGTTAATGGGAGGTATGATCGGACTTAATCCCGTCTGGATTATTCTATCTCTTTTTATCGGTGGCAAAGTGGCAGGAATTCTCGGTTTATTGATAGCAGTTCCTATCGCTAGTGTGCTGAAAAGTACCATCGATATCATCCGCTCGCAGCAGCGGGAAAAAGAACCGGTAGTTATCCTAGAAGAAACGGTGAAAAATTCCTCGGAGGAGAGCAAATAATAATAAATCCTGTTTTTTCAGTGAACAGTAAACAGTAAACAGTAATGAGTGAATTGAAAACTCACATCTGCTAACTGATAACTGATAACTGATAACTGTTATGAGCGGCTAATTTCTTCGAGAATAGCCATCGCTTCTGTCACCCTATCCCTAGGGATAAATAAATGATCGTGATAATAACCAGAAATGACATTGACGCTAATTGCTGCTGCGGCCAGTTTCTCGCTAATTACCGCTAAAAATCCCACCGCCGCTAAACTAGAATGCACAGAAAGAGTAATTTGTCTATAAATATATTTGTACTGTAAGTTCTGGCGATCGGCTTGCTGACGGGGAATAATCACCGTTATGCCTTCCTCTTCCTGAAATTGGCAGATAGGGGTTAATTGTAGCTGTTCTAGTCCTGTTGCTGTTAGGGAAGAAAAAACGAATTCTTCGGTATTTAGGACTGGTTTCAGGGATTGGAGCAGAATATCGAGATTAGTTTCGCCTTCCTTTGGTTTTTCTGGCGATTTTTTCGCCGCATCCATACAATGATTGGCAGCAGCGTCAGCCAAACTATTTTTAGCTCGTTCAATCCAGCGCCAGCTAATGCGATCGAATCGGGCAACTAATTGACAAGCACGCTGATAAAAGGGACGTAAACTATCGCTTTTTACCTTCCAGTCTCCCTTAACTTGATTGATGACTAATTGACTGTCTCCGCGAATTTCTAGGCTTTTTAAGCCTAATTCTTGGGCTTTTTCCAATCCAATAATCAATCCCGTGTATTCGGCCTCGTTATTAGTGGCTCTCTCCATATATCTAGTCGTGGTCAAGGAATTACCCTCGGCTAAAACTATTACCGCTGCACCGGCTGCTCTCCCCGGATTGCCGCGAGAACCACCATCAAAATAGAGAATTGCTGAATTATCGGTTTTTTGAGCTTTTTTATCCATAATTTTCGTCAATAAATCTTGTTATCTCCATTTTTATCTCTTTGACAATTCTAGGCGGTAGCGATTCCGGGATCGGCAAAGCGGACAAGGCAACAATAGCAAGATTTTAGCCGATCGCCGCTACCGGGTAACTTTTTTTCTTCAGGTTATTGATAATTATTTGCAGTTGTTGGTTATACTGAGAACATCAGCCTAGAGTTATATTGCTAATAGTTCTCAATTAAAAGCCCCATGAGTATAGACAAATGGCCATCGGAAGGTGAGAAAATCTTCAATCTTAGTGCTTGGGATCCCTGGCAGGTTTACCACCAGATGCAGGCCCTAAACATTGAATGTCAATGCTCGCTCCATCAGCTTTTGCCGGTTCGCATTGATGCCTCCGCTCAACTTTTATAGCTGTGGATTGTCCTGCGACAGGTGGAGGCCTCCCGAGGCTGTTTAATCGCTTGGCTAGAAACCTGTTGGCAGGCATAATCCTTGAGAAAAATTAGCAATCTGAGAGTAAAAAGTGAGAAAGTATGTCAAAATCTGTAACTAGCATGGTTCCCTTTCAAGTGGTCGGTCAATTCCTCGGTTTTGTCCTCAAGGACGGATATAAGGTAAAATACCTGAGAATCAGTGTTGATAAACGAGAATATTGGTTTAAGCCCGAAAAAACACTGCGAGACCACATACCTCTCAATATTGCTCTCCACTCATGGCTAAAAGTGACGGGAGAAAGTAGTCTTTGTTCAAAAAAGGGAAAATTAAAACTGAGGGTACTAGGGATCGAGCATTTATCTGGCGAAAAAACCCCAGAAGTCGCCCCGGCAAAAGCGAAAAAAGCCACCGTCTTAATCTGTCAGAAGTCTGATTGTTGGAAAAATGGCGGTGCGAGAGTTTGCCAAAGGTTGGAGAGTGGTTTAGAGGAAAAAGGACTGGGAGAAGCGGTGAATATTAAATTAACCGGCTGTTTAAAACAGTGCAAAAAAGGCCCGAATCTGGTGGTTATGCCCGATAAAAAGCATTATA
This sequence comes from Microcystis sp. M31BS1, assembly GCF_020245285.1. Classification (NCBI taxonomy): domain Bacteria; kingdom Bacillati; phylum Cyanobacteriota; class Cyanophyceae; order Chroococcales; family Microcystaceae; genus Microcystis; species Microcystis sp. M31BS1. The sequence continues at coordinate 1,415 of NZ_JADBVE010000127.1, read as the reverse complement.
ATCAGGTAGCTCCCCAAGATGTCCCCTCCCTAATCGAGCGGCATTTTGCCACTTCTGAGCAAGGGAATAGCCTATCAGTCTAACCAGGAATTTAATCGGCGATCGCTATTGACAAACGATCTTTTTTGTGTATCAAAGGGACGAAGTGCCTAAAATTGTAATAAATTAGGGATAGAAAAAGTCAATTCTTGCCGCCGATAATTTATGACTGCTGCCACTGCAACCTTGTTAATTTCTTGTCCTGACCAGATTGGTCTAGTGGCGAAAATCGCTAATTTTATCTACGCTAATGGCGGCAATATTATCCACGCTGACCAACACACGGATTTTTCGGCGGGATTGTTCCTGATGCGGATAGAATGGCAATTAGAAGGGTTTAATTTACCCCGTGGGATGATCGAACCAGCTTTCGCCGCTATTGCCAAACCTTTGCAGGCTAGTTGGTCTTTGCATTTTTCCGATACTGTCCCGCGTCTAGCTATTTGGGTGACAAAACAGGATCATTGTCTCCTCGATTTATTATGGCGACAACACGGGGGAGAAATTAGGGCAGAAATTCCTTTAATTATTAGCAATCATCCAGAATTACACTCAGTTGCCAATCAATTCGGTATTGAGTTTCATCATCTTCCCATTACCGCCGAAACCAAGATTGAACAGGAAGCCAGACAATTAGAGTTACTGCGGGAATACCGGATAGATTTAGTGATTTTAGCTAAATATATGCAGGTTCTCACTCCAGATTTTATTAACTTTTTCCCCAATATTATCAATATTCATCATTCTTTTTTACCGGCTTTTGCCGGAGCTAATCCCTATCAACGGGCTTACGATCGAGGGGTAAAAATTATTGGAGCCACCGCCCATTATATCACTGCCGATCTCGATCAGGGGCCAATTATCGAGCAGGATGTGGTCAGAGTTAGCCATCGCGATACCGTAGGAGATTTAATTCGTCAAGGTAAGGATTTAGAAAGGGTGGTGTTAGCGCGAGCGGTACGTTTACACTTGCAAAATCGCGTTTTGGTTTACGCTAATCGCACGGTAGTGTTCGCTTAAGGTTGCTAGGGTAAGCTCATCTAAAATGGGATAAGATGTACTGGACAAAAAAGACATCATTGCGGGTTAAAAATTAGGAAGTATCGGCGCAATTGACTAAAATAGCAATAGACCAGAGCAGAAGGAAAAATTTATCTATGGCAACCACATCCGAAGATGTATGGCGACTCTTAGCCGAATTAACTGCCGCTCAAAAAGAAACTGACCGACAACTCAAGGAAACTGACAAACAACTCAAAGAACTGGGCAAACAAATTGGGGGACTTGGTGCCAAATTCGGCAGCTTTACCGAAGGACTTGCCCTTCCCTCAATGGAAACGATTCTCAGACAACGCTTTGGTATGGAAGTTGTTAGT
>NZ_JADBVE010000126.1:0-3524 GCF_020245285.1 Microcystis sp. M31BS1 | reverse complement strand
TGAAATGGGGCGAAAGTCTGTGGACTCTGTGTAAGACAGTACATGGTTTTTTAACTGTGGTATGCGACGGTGGTGGAAGCAGAAACTTAAATCGTGAGGTTTAGGAATCGCCGCACTTTTAGGGCGGCGAGGATGTCAAAGTCTAGTTGTCGGTTTCTAGTGATCGGTATGCCGATCACTTTTTTTTGGGTGAATTTTTTTTTAATTGCTGATATCTTAACTGGCAATCCCTAAAATAGAAGGAACAGCAGTGTAGAGATCAAATAATTATGGCTTTTTTTCGGCAATATATCGCCCCGCTCCTGACTATCTTAGTGTTTTTAGTTGCTCTGGTTGCCACCGGCATCCGGATTTTTTTACCGGCAGATTTAGCGGCACCCGCTCCGATCGAGCCATCCCTGGGCATAATTTTCTTTTATCCTTGGCATGGCTAACCTTCCCGAAGATTATCGGCTGCGACTGGGCAAAATGGGCGATCGCTATCTACTCATTAATTTTCTCACCCGCACCTATGAAGAATTTTTTCCCGAACAAAAAAACCTCTCCCATCTAGCTGATACAGTCAGACAGTTTTTTGGCCTCGATACTCCCCTGTGGATCGTCGAAGGACAACAAACGGCGATCGCTTGTCTCTGGATGGGGAGCGCCGTCGATCAGGTGACAGGCGATCGCTATGGTCATATTTTCCTGATTTACGTCGATCCCCAGCATCGTCGCCAAGGTATCGCCACCGCACTAATCGATCGAGCTAAGGATTGGGCAAAAAGTCGCGGACAAACCCGCATCGGTTTACAAGTCTTCATCAATAACGACAATGCTCTCAATCTCTACCAAAATCTCGGCTTTCAAACTCGCTCTTTGCTGATGTGGAAAAATATTTAGAAACTGTTAGGAGTCAGGAGATAGGAGTCAGTTATCAGTTATCAGTTATCAGTTCACTGTTTACTGATCACTGAAAAGCTCCCCACTTCCCCACTTCCCCACTTCCCCACTTCCCCACTTCCCCACTTCCCCACTTCCCCACTTCCCCACTTCCCCACACCCGGCCCCCAGGAAAAACTTTTTCAGTAAACCCTAATTATTCTCGATCGAGCGACAAAGGTTAAAATTTGGGAAACACTGGAATACACTGGCAGTCATCGTGGATAAAAACACGCTATTTTATTAACCTATACTAACCGCGCTTTAGGAGTCAGCAGTTTTCATGGATTCCGTGACAACCCTCCAATGTCAAAACCTAACCTGTCTATCCCCGAACGCTCTCACTAATAGATTCTGTGAAAAATGCGGTACTCCTTTAGTTAAGCGCTATTTATGGATGATGGGTGATTGGGTGAGAACCTATTATCATGTTGGCGAGCTAATTGATAATCGTTATTTGGTCAAACAACCACAAATTGTTCTTGATACTAAACCCGCTCAAGCACCCCAAGCACCGGAAGAACCTCCTAGCTGGCTCTCCCTCTACCTAAAATTGTTACCCTTCCATCTCCACATTCCCCAAGTCTATGGCTATATTCCCAGTCCCGATGAACGCTTGAATATGGACATCTGGCTGTTGGAATACGGCACTATTCCCCTCGATCAAACGGGAGAATTAATATATCCGGAACTATTGCCCACTCTAGCCGAGGTTTGGTCGCAAGCTTCCGATTTAAGACAAATTCACTGGTTATGGCAAATGGCCAAACTCTGGCATCCCCTTCAGAGAAAGGCTGTAGTCTCTAGTCTGCTCAACCCTTCGCTGACGAGAGTGAATAATCAGCTGCTGCAATTGCTAGAATTAAGCAAAGATGAGGCCACCGCTCCCAATTTAAAAGATTTAGGAGCTTTCTGGACCGGTCTGATCCCGACGGCAGCCGCTAATATTCAAGATTTTCTCGTATCCCTGACCCAAGAGCTAGAATCCGGTGATCTCGATCGCCCGGAATCCCTGATCGCTATCCTCGATTATGCACTACAGCACTACGGTGGAGGTCAAGAACGCAGCTATGAGATTTTTACCTGCACTGATACCGGTCTGATGCGGGAACACAACGAGGATGCCTGTTATCCCCCGACTAATCAGGCCATAACCCTCGCTCATGGTCAAAATCCCCTGGCGATTGTCTGTGATGGCATCGGCGGTCAGGAAGGGGGCGAAATCGCTGCTCAATTAGCGATCGAAACCCTGTCTAGGGAAATTAATCCCAGTCCCACCACTAATATTGAAGTCTATCCCGATAGTTACAGTCTTGTCCTCGAACAGGCGATTCGTGTCACCAATGATCTGATCAGTCAACGCAATGATCAGGAGTCAAGACAAGATCGTCAGCGCATGGGTACGACTCTAGTTATGGCTTTTGCCCAGGCCCAGGAAATGTACGCGGCCCATGTGGGGGATTCCCGCATCTATTGGATTACTGCCCACAGTTGTCATCAAGTGACGGTGGATGACGATCTCGCTTCCAGGGAAGTGAAATTAGGCTATCTCCTCTATCGTGATGCCATACAGTATCCCAACGCGGGGGCCTTGGTGCAAGCTTTGGGCATGAGTAGCGCCAATAATCTCCATCCCACCGTTCAGAGGTTGATTATTGATCAAGATTGTGTTTTTCTCCTCTGTTCCGATGGTTTAAGTGATTACGATCGGGTAGAACAATACTGGGACAGTGAAATTGTGCCTCTTTTGCGAGGAGAGAAAAATGTAACCGCCGTGGGGGAAAGTTTATTACAACTAGCTAACCAGAAAAACGGTCACGATAACTCCACCATCGCCCTAGTTTATTGTCGGGTAGTTCCTGCGGCTGAACCTGTCACGCCTTTAGTTTATGCTGAGGCCAAAGAACGGATTATTCCCGATCTTAATGACCAAGATTTTGATCACAGCGGGGACACCTACCCCGGAGAAGAAGTGGTGACAGCAATACCCACTCCCCCCCCTGCATCTTCTTCGGTTTCTAGTCGTACTTCTCCCCCCGCACCCACTAGCGTTTCACCCCTAGTCGTAGTAGTGATCGCTGTCGGTGTTCTCGGTTTGCTGGCTGCGATTGCTTGGCAATTCTTGAGTCATAATCCCCCTTCCAATCCACCGATTTCTCCCGCACCCGTCACCGGTCCGAGTCCCACGACCGGGACGACACCTCCCGCACCCGTCACCGATACCAATCCAGGGACGACACCTCCCGCACCCGTCACCGATACCAATCCAGGGACGACACCTTCCCCACCTGTCACCGGTCCGAGTCCCACGACCGGGACGACACCTTCCGCACCCGTCACCGGCCCGATTCCCCCCAATGCTTCCCCTAACTAGGGTTTGCGGCAAAAAGTTTGGCGTTGCTGAATTAAGCTATGAATCAGTAAGGAATAGGCACTTCTTGAAACTTCAGATAATGAATTATCAAACGAATAGAGTATCCTAACATTTCTGTAGACTTAGAATAGCAGAGTGTTTTGCGATGCAATCGGGCTAGATAATGTCTTAAACGTGTGTTCTCACCCTCTACTCTGGTCATATAAGTCTTACTAATTATATGGTCGCC
>NZ_JADBVE010000125.1:0-4434 GCF_020245285.1 Microcystis sp. M31BS1 | reverse complement strand
CCAATCGGTTAGCATTGAAGAAGTTTCAGTATATCCTACTCTTTCTTGTCTTTCGTACCAAGCTTGTGTTCTGAGATGGAGAGCTTTATTGTCAACCAATCTTACACAGCCCAAAGTGCGCCGCAATAGCGACTCTTGTTCTGGTGTGGGGTAAAATCGGTAGCGATAGCTTTTCCATGTCTCACATTTTAGCATATATTTCGTAAACGATGCTCATATTTAACAGTAAAGCCGTCGTAGAACGACGGGGTTTCAGACCCAAAATTTTCGATGACACCACATCCGTTTTTAGGCTCTCACTTTTGGCGGATTATTAATGTAATGTTAATTGAGCTTAGAAAGAGATAAATCAATGACGGTATCCTATGAGCAAGACTTTCGACTTTAGGACGAACAAATGGCTGATTTAGGCGTTGCTGATTTGAGTCTTCACCCCGACATTTGAGATAAAATGCCTCTTAAGCTTAACTACTATAAGAATTCATCTTTCTATCGTATTGAGGACGACAGGGACTGCCCCAAGCGACCTTTTGAGCGGGAATATCGGCAAATACGCTACTTCTTGCCCCAATAACAACATTAGAGCCAATTTTTACCCCCGGAGCCAGGAAACAATCGGCCGCGATCCAAGTACCATTACCAATGAGGATGGGAGTGGTTTTTAAGCCAAAAGAGCGATCGCAGGGATCGTGACTGCCAGTGCAGAGATAGCATTTTTGAGAAATCACACAATGACTGCCGATGGTAACGTTATCTAAACTATAAATCACCACATCATCGCCAATCCAAGTATAATCGCCGATCGCCACTTTCCAAGGATAAGAAACCCTTGCCGTCGGGCGAATTTTCACCCCAAGGCCGATTTTAGCCCCGAATAGTCGCAAAATAGCGCAGCGAAAGCTATCCATCTGGTGCAAACTAAGGGGGAAAAGAATCCCCTGTACTAACCACCAAAGTAGGATAATTGGATTAGAACGACCGCGATCGAACCAAGATTGATCGTAGGTACGCAGATCTAGCCACGCTTCCTCATCGGTGCGGATTTCTGGGGACATAGGACTTATTTAATCATTTCTGCGGGTTGAGGTTCCGAGGGTTTAACCGGGGGATTAGCCTGGGCATTAACGTTTAATTTACCGCCAAATTGCCGTAATTCGTACAATTTAACCCCTATTTGGTATTCGTACTGACTCAAAAGACGACCGTAGATATAACCGGCTTTGCCATCCAAGAAACCGAGACGGATAACATAAAAGAGAATAAAGCGCAGCAGCGGTTTAAAGGGCAGTTTTACCCAAATTTTCTTTAAAAAACGTTTTCTCTGCACCGCATCACCGAACAGGTTCGCTCCGATCGTGCCGCTTTCGTCATTACCCGTGAGAATATTGTAATAAACCCGCGCCTCCCAGTTGGAATAACGATTATGTCTTTCTAACCAATGATAGATATCGCGGAAATCGATGTGCAGCATATCATTTTTCAGATATCCCACCTTGCCATCAAGGATAACGTGTTCATGAACTTCGTTATCTCCCGTGTTGGGGATATCTTCCGTGTTTAAATTCTCGTATCTGCCCGACTTATGTTTAAATAAACGCAGATTCCAGTCGGGATACTTGCCACCATAACGGATCCACTGTCCGAGGAAGAAGACGCGACGATTGAGATAATAACCGTTATAGTCGGGATCTTGGATCACGGTGGCGATTTCGTCCCATAGTTCGGGGGTGATTCTCTCATCACAATCGACGATTAATACCCATTGATTGCGAAAAGGCAGATTATCGAGGGACCAGTTTTTCTTTTTCGGCCAACGACCATTAAAATAAAATTGGACTACATTAGCCCCATAGTTGGTAGATATTTCGATCGAGCGATCGCTACTTTGGGAATCGACGACAAACACTTCATCAGCCCTAGCAACACTCTCTAAACAGGCGGGAAGGTTAGATTCCTCGTTTTTGGCGGGAATTAACACCGAAACGGGAATTTTTTCTGATTGACTAAACATTGGTACACTGTGGCTAGGTAGAGTGTTCGCACCTTTCCTTAAAACCCTTAGTTACTCAGAAAGCGAGAACTAGGACTTAAGATTTTTTTCAATCATACTATACCTTATTCGGTTTTTTCTGTCATTGTGCTGCTCTTCTCCCTAAATTTCTAACTGCGAAATAGACGGCTATACTGGGTTTCGTGGTTCATACTGGCAAAACTTAGCCCCCAACTCCAACTACTCAGGTTTTCATCGGCTAAACTGATAATATCTGCTGTTGCTGTTAATAAACTGGGCTGTAAACCGATCAGAAGTGCTTGTCCTGGGGTTTGCCCAAGGGGAATTAAACGCAGTCCTGCATTGATTAAATTACTTGCCCAACTGTGTAAATAGCCTAAAACCGCTAATTCTTGGCCAATTTGCCAATGACTTGCCCCGATCGCAAAAGCGGTGGCATAATTAGCCTGTTCTGGTAGATTATCTCTGGCCGGTGCTAACTCCCGCAATAAGTTTAACAGCGATCGCCCCATTTGCCAGCTTTGCTGTCTTAATTCGGCTGTTTCCCGCGTTGCCGATAACCAGTTATCCCAATAATTAAGTTTTGTAAAATCCTCTTGACAAAAACAACGATATACCCTTAGCAAAACAGCCGTTTCTAAGCGAATCGAGCCTTGACAAAGCGATCGCTCTAACCAATCATTTAAGCTGGCACTATTAGAGATAATCCCCTTTTCGACGAGGGTTTCTAGCCCTTCGGAATAACTATAGGCCCCCACGGGTAAAATGGGACTAGCCAATTGTAATAAACACAAAAGTTCTTTTTGATTGAGCATAGAAAACCGAGAAAATTGTCCTTAACACAATTAGGGAAACCCTTGGCACTTCGGTATGTAGATCGGTAGAAAGCGGCACTCTGTGAATTATACCGTGGTTAATAGCCACAATTATAAACTACTATACTTATGTCCTCACGAGAACAGCATTTTCTGAAAATAAATCTTGTCGTTCTCCTCTTGATTTTAGCTTTGATTGCTGGGGTTGATCGGGAAAAATTACACTCTAGTCTTTTATTTTATCCTCCCGCTACTCCCCCAACTCCGCTCGCTGGTTTATTAACCCATTCTTTTCAATTGCTTTGTTGTCTGCCCCCGATTGTTTGCCTTTTTAGTTATACTTTGTTGTCCCGCAAGGCAAGTTTCAATAATTCTCGCCATTTTTTACTTGTTTCTGGCATAATAACGGGACTTTTTGCCATCAATGAAATCTTCAGAATTCATATTATTCTCCTCTATTTTAATATTCCCAAATTCTTGACTATCTCCGTTTATGCCCTCGCAATTCTGATTTATGGTTTAGCATTTTGGCGGCGAATAAGACAAACTTATTACCAAATTTTAATCATCGCTTTAGCACTTTTAACTTTGGCAATCGCTATCGATTTTCTCCAGATTAAAAATCAAGGTTTTGCTAGTCTAAGTGAAGGAATTCCTAAACTGTTAAGTGCTGTGAATCTAGCTGGCTATTTTTGGGATGTATGTTTTCAAGAAATTTCCGCCCAGATCAAATCCCAATAAATTATCCATTCATCTGTTTAACCAGATGTAAAATTTCGGGAAGAATCAGTTTTTCTAGGGCTAATTTAACGGCATTAGTGGAACCGGGGAGAGAAAAGACTAATAAGTTTTGATAAACCCCAGCTATTGCCCTTGATGCCATGGCACGGGAGCCAATTTCCTGATAGCTGAGATAACGAAATAATTCGCCAAAACCGGGCAAAGTAATCCTTAATAAAGGTACTAAAGCATCATAGGTATTGTCTCTGGGAGCAATACCCGTACCCCCATTGAGAATTAAGACTTTTATCTGATTTTGATTACTAATCTCTGGTAAGATTGCTTGAATTTGTAAGGGTTGATCGGGGATAATTAAGTATAGGCCGATATCATGACCCGATCGAGTTAGTAACTCTTGAATTATTTGGCCACTCCTATCCGTCTCTGGGGTACGAGTATCGCTCACCGTGACTACGGCACAGGTAAGGTTAAGGGGGGCGGTGTCGGGATGGGGATTGACACTCCCGTCACTAAAAGCGAGGGATTCTTGGTTCATCGAGTTTCCTTAATCTGACAGGACGTATCCAACATTCGCCAGAGGGCCTCCTTGGGGCAAGGGGGGGTCAGACGATTTAATCTTTTTTCTGCCTGGCGATAGTATTGCGGTATTTCTACCGTTTCCCCATCACTATTAGCGTAGAAAACTTTTAAGCCTACATCCAATCCTACACATCTTTTAGTCGGTCTTAAGGGTTTTGCCTATTCCCGAATATCAACGCTAAGGCAGAATTGGACATAGTAACCGTCTGCTCGTTTAACAATCCTAACTCGTTTAATTTGGTCTATAGGGTAAAAGTTTAAGTCTCTAGTTCCTTTCAGTTTAACCGT